>JAJFUY010000193.1 GCA_021372185.1 Chlamydiales bacterium
GCAATAAATGCCTTTCTTTGATCTTCCACTGAGCTCATCCTCCAAGCCATATATACCTCAAATTAATGAAATATATTATATCATAAAGTGTAAGCTATGTGGGTGTGCTAAAGTGTAAACCATGTCTATTGGTTGGACCGCTATTGAATCGCCCTCAGACGGGCTCCATGGATTTTCAAACATCACCCACCGTTCCCTGCGGTCACGGTGGGCTTCGTTCACTCGTCCTAGCGGACTCTAAAACTGCATATTAGGGGTGAGGATTACAAGGGCCTTTGAGGTGAATGTGACGAGATGAGCTGCCTACAAGGATTTCGAAGGTGCCGGGATATTGGGTCCAGCTGTTGGTGTCGGTGTTGTAGTAGCTGAAGGCCCTGTCGTTTAGGGTGATGGTGACTGTTTTTGTTTGGTTTGGAGCCAGCTCTACTTTTTCAAAGCCTTTGAGTTCTTTTACTGGGTGGGGGATGGTTGCATTTGTGTTGGCTACATATACTTGGGCCACTTCTTTAGCGGTGCATTTGCCTGTGTTAGTAATATCGAAAGTTATCATTTGGCCATTGATTTTTAGATTAGAGTAGCCAAAGGTGCTGTAGGATAGGCCAAAGCCAAATGGGAACTGTGGTGTGATTGCATTTTTATCAAAATGGCGATAGCCTACAAAAATGCCTTCAGAGTAGGGCACGCGCTTGTTGTTGTCTTTATCGTAGTAGCTTGTAAAGGTGGCGTTGTCTTGAAGGTTCTTTTCAAATGATACCGGTAGTTTGCCTGACGGTGAGACTTTGCCAAATAAAATATCGGCTAGGGCTTTTGCGCCTTCTTGCCCTGGATACCAGGCGTACACTAGGGCTTTAGTTTGCTCAAGCCAGTCTTGCATGTCTACATTGCCTCCTGCACTCATGACTACAATGGTGCGAGGATTTACTGATGCTACTGCCTGAATGAGCGCGCTTTGGTTTAGCGGTAGATGAAAAGTGCGGTCCCAGTCTTCACCTTCATGCTCTACATCAAAGCCAGCACATACTATGGCAATTTCAGCTGAAGCTGCCACTTCTTGAGCGCGTTCTATGGCAGTATTTTCGCCAGGACAAACGCCTAATTTTATTGCTTGCGGCCCATGTTCTACATAGTATTCTACGGTGATTTTATATTTTTTTGGTTCATGTAAGCTTATGGTTTTATGCTCTAGTGATGATGGGGCTTTATTCCAGCGGTCAATAATGAGAATATCATTTACAAAGAGCCTATAGCCATCGTTTCCGGCTAAGTAAAAGGTGTAATCGCCAGGCGTATCACAGTTCATAAAACCTGTCCAGCGAGCAGAAAAGTGATTCACCGGTCCGCCTTTTTTATAGCTTCGTTCTTTAAAGCTAAAGGCAAGAGTAGAATCTACGCGTGTAAGTGCCGGTGGGCCAGAAAGAGTGGTGTTATCATAATATTCACCCACAAATCCTTTTTCTTGGCCGTCAAGAGTTGTGGTGCATTCAGGGCAATTTAGGTCAGGTACGCCGCTTGCATACTGAAGGTCTATAGCGTCACCACACAAATCACTTATAGCGCCAATATAGCTTTGAGACAGGTGTGATACTGTTTCTGAGCTTCCACTTCCGTGAGGAACAATTTTTGCAGCACAGGGTCCGATAACTGCAATTGAGCGTATTTTTTCTTGGTTGAGTGGGAGTATCCCCTCATTTTTTAACAGGACTATGCTTTCTTCGGCCATTTTGCGGGCTGCCATATGGCCTTTGTGGTTAAAAAGAGAGTCACGATAGTGGGTTTGAGGGGTGTCTATAAAGCCAAAAGTGGCAAGCACGCGTAAGATGCGGCGCACTTTGTCATCGATTGTAGCCACTTGCACTTTGCCGTTTTGAATGGCCAAAAAAAGTGTTTCCCGGTTCATAAATGCTGCATAGGGCATTTCTAGGTCAAGACCATTGACAGCGGCTTCTATGCCATCGTAGACAGAAGTCCAGTCAGACATAAGACAGCCGGTAAAGCCCCATTCTTTTTTTAAGAGGTCTAGGTTGAACTTGCCGTTTTGCGTCATATGAGTGCCGTTGACAAGGTTATAGCTTGCCATAACGTTTGCTACTTTGGCTTCTTTGACTGCTGCTTCAAATGCTGGGAGGTATATTTCTCGCAAGGTGCGCATGTCTACGTCTGAGCTTACTTGGTGCCTATTCCATTCTTGGTTATTGGCAACAAAGTGTTTGATGCAGGCGGCAACGTTTTGGCTTTGTAGGCCTTCAATGAGCTGTACGGCTATAGATGATGTGAGGTGAGGATCTTCACCCAAATATTCAAAATTGCGTCCGCAAAGAGGGGAGCGGCAGATATTTACCCCAGGAGCTAAAAGTATATGCACACCGCGAGCGCGAGCGTCACTTCCCATGGCCTGGCCTATTAGCAATGCAAGGCTCTTATTCCAGGATGAGGCAATGTTTATGCCTGCTGGATATGTTGTGGATGGACCATAGTTTCTTACGCCGACTGGTCCGTCAGCAATTCTAATTTCAGGAATTTTAAGGCGGGGTATGTCACGGATGTAAAAGGAATTATGCCCGCCGATATAGTCGATTTTTTCTTTAAGAGTCATCTGAGAAAGAAGATGCTCAATACGATGTTCTATGGCGTCATCTGCATGCATGGCACTGCTCCTATACATACCAAAAAGGAGTGATAAGAATATGGCCCACCTTTTCATTCTTTTTCGCCTTTTTTCGTTTTATGATCACAATATGAAAATATTCTAATAATTGCTACATAAGTTCGTGGAGCATCGAGGTCCAGAGTTGTTGGCGGAAATGTTCTTGCTCTGAGAGTGTTTCAGATAGCAGTTCGATGTCCTTGTTGGGGTGGGGGATTTTTTGCCAAAAGAATTCAGGGTGTAGGCCGCATAAGACGGCTTTTCCGGTGCCGAAGGCGCAGCTGATGATGGCGCTGCCATGGGTTTTATAGGGCTTACAAAAGCGGGCGAGGATGCGGGTGGTTTCTGTGTCTTCATGTATGTTAAAGGCACAGCCTCCTAGATAGTAGCAGTGGCCTTTTATGTTTTGAGATAAAAGATCTACCTTTACCGCGAGGGCTGCGTGGGGGCTTAAATGGTGAGTTGATGCATTAAGTGGGCCAATAGCGCTACCTGCAAAAAAGGCAAGTGGTCGCTGTTTTATAATTTGCTCTTGGCCCAAAGGGCGAAAGATACTGGTTGTGGCGGCAAAGTAGGCGCCAGCGCAGATGCCAAGGTATCTGCCGCCTTTTGACACAAAATTTCTTATGCTCAGCATGCCTTCTGTTCCTAATGAATGTTCCCAGCTTGAGCATTTACCGCCTCCCATGACAATCGCAAATGTGTAATCTTGCCAGGAGTTTCGTTTAAGATAGGTGCTATCTACAATTTCTGTACAAAAGGAGTCTTGGATGCTTTTTTGCAACTGATTGTAAATTGCCTGCATGCTTGAATCACATGTTCCTTCATCTTGATAGAGCAGAATCTTTTTTGGTGGAGCTTCAAACTCTTCACGGCCGCGTTTTTGAGAAATTAAAAATGTCATCGTATTTTACCTTTTTGCAACAAAGTGTAAAAGGTCGATTTTCTTAATTTCAAGGGTGTAAAAAGCCTGAAATAGGTATATATAGTGGCAAATGCATTGATATAAACTAAAAAGTAGTTTGAATTTTAGAAATTAGGGGAGTGCTTTAACCTAATTTATAGGTTGTTTAAACCAAATTCCGGGAAGATGTTTTATGTCGGCCCTTCGGCCTCTTTTAGGGTTCAAAAAATGCAAAACAAGATAGGCAGGATCGCAAGCGGCAGGATAAAAAGGATAAAAACAAAATAATAACTATCCAGCAAGCTGTTGAAAAATTTTTATCTTGCTTATCCTGCCGCTTGCGATCCTGCCTATCTTGTTAATTTTTAGCGAGCATTAGAACTAAACAAACCTTAAACGAATGCCATTGCTGGAAAAGTAGGGGGCAAAATGCCCCTTACTTATAAAAATTTACTAGTTACTGCATGTATTTGGATGTCGCATGATAAACGGCGGAAAATACACCAGTTGCTAGGGCTTTTGCAGAGCCGCCTCGCATGAGCTGGCCTGCAGATTCAACCTTAAGCCCATTTTGCCAGCGCGTAAGACATGTATTGGCGGGATGTCCACATAGGCTGCCTATTGCACCGCTTATAAAACTTGAGCTAGTTTCTACGGCCAAGCTTTCACCAAACTGCTCTTTAGCCAAGGCGTTGATATGTTTTGCTGCACTAAGCCCCATAACGAAGGCAGTTTCCTGAGCAGATATCGCTCCAAACTGGCGAGGAGTCAAGTTTCTAAGAGACACTAGGGGACTTTGCCCTGCAGCCTGACCATTAAATACCGCGATTCCAGGGCTTGAGGCAAGACCTACGGCTAAAGAGCTTGCTGCTGTAGATAAAAACCCTTGATCCCTTCCTGTGAGCTCCTGGATTTTTTCTTCAGCTACTTTTTGTACCATCATCTGCATGCCAACTAACGAAGCAACGGTTGGTGAAAGTGATACTCCTCCACGCACTGCTTCTCCAAAGCCCATTTTAGGGATGGGCTGACCAAGCTGCTGGGCAGTTTTTACTCTAAATCCGTAGTAGGTTGGAACGATTGCAGCACCTGCTGCTAAAGGTTCTCTCAACCAATTAGGTAATTCATTTGATATATTTTGTGATGACATTTTATCCTCAATTATTGTTTGTTATTGTATAGACTTTTAAGCTCATTACAAAGAGCTTCTACAAAGTCGTTTTTTGTTTTAAAATCTAAGAGATCAAGAGAAAGATAAGGGTTATAATCCTCTAGTTCCATTAGAAGGAGCCGGCCATCCGGCATGCGGCAGCAATCTACTCTCTGCAGGCCAGTCCTGCAGCTGTTCCAGTCGATAAACTGCTTGGCAAATCTGACATCCTCATCTGTTGCCTGGTAGCGACTAAGCTCCCATCGACATTTCGGATCTTGGGTGTAGAGTGCATAGTGAAAGTCTTTCCCTATGAAATAAAAAGATACCTCATAAGAAAACTCTAAAAGGGGCTGTACAACCATGTTGTCATACTCATCCTTAAGCTCTTCAGCACTTACTCTTTGCATCCCGCAAGAATCTGCGCCATCAAGGGGTTTTAGCAAATAACTACCCTGATAATCAAAAGAGAGGGCTTCTGCTTTTGAACAAAAACTTGGCACTACGCCATATCCTTCTCTGTAGAGCTCAAGGAGATGCTTCTTTCCTTTTAGATCGCCCTTGCCGAGAAGGTCATTAAAAAGAAGAAGGCCATCTCTATTCGAAAGCGCCTGCAGATGCTTTTTATGGAGCATTTGCGGACCTGTATTTCGAAGCAAGACAAGATCAACCTGATCAAGAAGATGAAAGCTATCTTCTATATGACTTATTGCGACAGCGAACTCTTTTCTTAGAAGAGCGCTCAGTTCAAGATCTTCGCGAAAATATTCGCGGCCTTTTGCCTTATAATAAAAATCAGTGACTAACAGCACCGAAAGTTTCTTTTTCATAATTTTCCTTAATTTTTTTTAAATAAAAAAAACCCCACTCTTTTGGGAGTGCGGTTTTGGACTACTACCTGCTTTTTTTATACAAACAGCTACATAGGCCCGCCCCTCCCAGTTTGGTGGGTGACTAGAATGACTAGGACACAAATGTAGCTGACAACTTTAAAATTCATAAAATTCATGTATAAAATAAAAAAACCGCATCCCCTAAAAGGAGATGCGGTTTTAAACCTGTTTATATTTAGCAATAGCTATCTATATAGGTCCGCACCTCCATTTGGTGTGGATCGTAATTAAGATGACATTGACTGTTTTCATATTGCTAAACATGTAACAAACATTACTACAGCTACTATTTTAGATCAACCACTTTTGTGAAATTGAAAATGTCGGGGTGTAAAAAGCCTGAAATAGGTATAAATAGTGGCAAATGCATTTGTATAAACTAAAAAGTGGTTTGTTTGATTCTGGAGAGATGTTTTTTATGCTTGAGTCTCTATTTGGAAATAAAAACGTCCAAAACATCCTGTTGTACCTTTGTGTAAATGGTAAATGTTATGGATCAGAACTTGCGCGTCAATTCCAAATGCCACTTACGCCCATCCAAAACGCCTTGGGTCGTTTAGAAAAAGGCGAAATTATCGTAAGTTTTTTTGAAGGCAAAACTAAGCTGTATCAATTTAACCCCTCATACATGCTCCTCAAAGAGCTTGAGCAGCTTTTAACAAAAACCATTTCACTTCTTTCGGCTCAAGATAAAAAACTGCTGCAGGCGGTCTCATACCAAAAACACACCTCAGATGGTAAGGCTCTTTTAGCTGTTTGGGATGCGCTAAAATCAGTTACGCAACTTACCTTTGTTGCCAAAACAAAATCAGATGATGGCGGTGGATGGAATGGGCGTGGAACAGGCAGTGTGCAGGTGGTTTCTGTAGATAATGCATTAATTTTTTATGAAAAGGGCTCCTGGATTGACCCTGAGGGTCATGAATTTGATTTTAGCAATGTCTATCGCTGGAGATTAGATAGACAGGCTAAAGTGATATCTTTAGAGCATTTAAGGCGTGGGATAGATAACCCTGTATTTTTATTTCATTTAGCAGTTGATGGCTCGAACTCACTTTCATCGCTTGATTCACACCTCTGTGCGCAAGATGCCTATTTTGGAAGCGTTGTCTTTGATGCAAGGAGCCTCAAAGTAAAATGGCGAGTGCTAGGTCCTAAGAAAAATGAAGAAATTCAGACTTATTACACGTCTTGAGATACAGCCTTATCTCTTGCGAGTTTTATCTGTTCTAGTACCTCAGGTTTAGAGCGCATGCCTATATGGCTGTAGGGGAATTTGCACTGGTATGAAGCATGAGTTGACCCTTTAGTGCCTACGGCTGAGTATGTCGGCACCACACCATCTGTCAGGGTGTATATATGAAGAGATGGGACATCATCAAGCACGCCCCTTTCATTTAAATCTTGTATCACCTGAGAATCTGGTCTCATGTCATCTGTGGGGTGTCCAGGAACAAGCTTTGCAAGTGGTGCCCCTTGTAGAGGTGAACATAATGTCACCCACAATACAACGTTTGTGGCATCAGGCCCAAGCTGTTGGATGTTGCGGCCTGTGTTTATGCCGCCCATAGAGTGGCCAATAAGTACGATGTCATTTTGCCCGGTATCTTTTTTGATGCGAGCCTCTAGCCTTGCCACATCTTTGGCATCTTCTTCAATCGGCTGAAATAATGATCTGTAGCGAACAATGTAGACAGGGGCATTAAGTTCATCAGCAAGCTTGCGGCAGGTGCGACGTAGGGTTGCTGGGGTATCTAAATAACCGGGAGCATATAAAACTGGAGCTGCATTTGATGGATTTTTAGGAGTAATGAGTGCAAACCTTGGGGCATCGGCCTCGTTGTCAGTGAGCTGGAGGCGCTCTTCATCTGGGTAGAGACCAAAATTGTAGGTGATCTTTACTACTTCCCATAGGCTATCGACAGTTGAAGCAAGGTGATGAAACGGCTTTAGGCTTGTATCGCTACTTACAACGAGGCGTAAAGGCAGTGAAAAGAGGGCGCTAATAGCAGTGGCTGTTGCAACAACTCCTAAGGCTGCAAATTCTATGGGAAGAGCAACAATTTTGCCGGCAAATATGGCACTTTTTAATGCCGCTCTTTTGATTGCTTTTAGGGCGCTTGCAGATGCAGTTGGTTTTTCTTTAGGATAATCATGAGAAAGAGTAGGTTCATGTTTTGTAGGTAGCGTAGGTGGTAAAAGTGACATCAAAGTAACTCCTTCATTATCTATAGTTTATGCAATTTTCTTGATAATGTCAAATAATTAGTGGTGTATATGAATAACGAACAGGTGTCCTATAAAGCAGGTGATACACTCATGCATGGTGAGCTGTATTATGAAGATGACCACCAAGATCCCAGACCCTGCGTGCTTGTAGCTCATGCTTGGATGGGCCAAGATGACTTTGCGCGTAGTAAAGCCAGAAGCCTAGCCTCTTTAGGCTACATGGGCTTTGCTATAGATTTATATGGGAATGGTAAAATTGCCCGCAGCAAAGAAGAAGCTGTAGAACTGATGACGCCTTTATATAAAGATCGAGCGCTTCTTCTATCACGGTTGAAGGCAGCATTTGATGTTGCCTGCCAGCACCCACTAATAGATGCTCAAAAAATTGGCGGTATTGGCTTTTGTTTTGGAGGTTTATCTATTATTGAACTTTTCAAAAGTGGCGCGGACTTGAGAGGTGTAGCAAGTTTTCATGCCTCTCTTGGCGTTGAAGGGGCAAAAACGCTACCAATTGCCAGTGGTATCAAAGGTTCATTACTCATGTTACATGGTTATGACGACCCACTTGTGCCTCAAACAGATGTGTTACGTACAAAAAAAGAGCTCACAGAAGCTCATGTAGACTGGCAGTTGCATGAATTTAGCAATACTTCTCACGCCTTTACTGTGCCAGAGGCACATGATACCAAGATGGGGCTTATCTACAATCAAAAGTCAGAGAAGCGCTCGTGGAGACTAATGAAAAACTTTTTTGAGGAGTGCTTTAGATGAAACGCTTTCATGAACTAAACCGCGAAGAAGAACATGTCATAGTAAATAAAGGCACAGAAAGGCCAGGAAGCGGTGAGTATGAAGATGAAAGCCGCCCGGGTGTGTTTGTATGCCGTAGATGCGATTCTCCGTTATATGTATCAGAAAATAAGTTTGATTCAGGCTGTGGCTGGCCAAGTTTTGATGATGAATTACCGGGTAAGGTTGAAAAGAGACCAGATGCAGATGGAAGACGCGTAGAAATTGTATGTAAAAATTGCGGTGGGCATTTGGGCCATGTTTTTGTAGGAGAGCACCTTACAGCAAAAAATACTCGTCACTGTGTAAACTCAATATCGCTGAGATTTATCTCTGCTACTACAAGTGATGGCTATCAGCGTGCTATATATGCTGCAGGCTGTTTTTGGGGTGTTGAACATCTTATGAAGACCTTGCCAGGAGTTATACGCACGCAAGTGGGCTATATTGGCGGAAGTGTTGTTAATCCTTCATATGAAGAAGTGTGCACAGGTAAAACAAATCATGCTGAAGCTATAGAAGTGGTGTTTGACCCATCTATAACAAGTTATGAAACACTCACGAAGTACTTCTTTGAAATACATGACCCCTCACAAGTTAATCGACAAGGGCCTGATGTGGGTACACAGTATCGTTCAAGCATTTTTTATCTGACTGAAACCCAAAAACGCATTGCAGAACGGCTTATAGGCGTGCTTCAAGGCCAAGGGATGCAAGTTGCAACAGAACTTATTGCAGCAGGGCCATTTTATCCGGCAGAAAGGTATCATCAAAAATACTACGAAAAATCAGGGCATCATCCATATTGCCATATGCACGTAAAAAGGTTTTTATCTTGACAATGGACCCCTTGCAAAATTCTGGCTGGCGACTTTTTGGCGCTTTTACTAACCTTTTTGTTTTCCCCTAAACCCCCTACTCGTGAGAGTATGTGGGTTTATGGGAAAACAAAAATTTTAGCAAAATCACTCAAAAATTCGCTGAGTCATAATTTTGCAAGTGGTCTGTTGTTTTTTTGAGATGAATGGTGCTATTCAAAATTGAAAGGTTATTTTATGCAGTTTCGCACTCTTACTTTGCTCCTCACATTACTCACATTCAATACGCTCTT
>JAJFUY010000195.1 GCA_021372185.1 Chlamydiales bacterium
ACCCATCATCTTCATCAATATCTTCGTAAAACGATACCAACATAAATCACCTTGTGGATGGGTTTACTTCTATATGACCTATTTTGGGTATTTTGTGAAACTCGAAAAGTGCTATTCTCTTATAAAACCACATAAAGAACCATTATGAAAACATGTATTATGCTTTTGCTTGCGGCGGTATCCTCTCTTCATGCTACAGTACTTCATCATCCGGTTGGTACTACAGAATCTGTGTACGAATGGGTAGTTGATGAGGCTGTTGCCTTTGATGAGCTTGTTGTAAGCTGGAATGCAATACGACCCAAGGTTGGTAAGTATGAAGTCTCTGTACAGATAAAAACAGATACCTGGACAGAAGATCTCTTGTATGCCATTTGGGATGCCAACTTTCAGCGCACATTTACTACCAAAGCTCAAAATGGACATGCGCGTACCAATGAAGATACTGTAGAGCTTTTGCAAGGTCGTAAGGCCACAGGCTTTAAGGTTAAAATAGAGGCAAAAGATGGCGCAAGTTTACGTGATCTTTGGGCGCTTCATGCATCGATGTGTGAAATAGGGCCGTTTAAAGAAAAAATCGCACAGGATACGTGGAAAGCAGAAAAATCAGTTCACATTCCTGTTGTAGGTAGGTCGCAAATAGCCCTTGATCACATACGAAACATGAGCCTCTGCTCGCCAACGTCTACATCGGCAGTGCTCACACATCTTGTAAAAAAAGAAGTTGCCCCAATTGACTTTGCTGCTAAAGTGCATGATTCAGGGTTTGATATATACGGTAAATGGAATTTTAATGTTGCGATGAGCGCCGATGTTTTAGGCAATTCATGGCATGCCTATATGGCGCGCTTTGCTTCTTTTGATGTTATTTACAAACAATTAGAGCGCGGTATTCCAACAGTAGTAAGCGTGCGAGGCACTCTTACAGGGGCAATACATCCCTATCCACAAGGGCATTTAATAGCAGTTGTTGGCTATGATGCAGAGTCAGATCGCGTCCTTTGCATGGACCCTGCCTATCCAACTGATGCCGAAACGTTAGTATGCTATGATAGACAAGAATTTTTACAAAGTTGCGCGCGCCGGGGATATATAGGATATTTTTTTGACAACTTGACACTGCAAACAGTTGCTTCGATATAGGCAACTACGCTATCGTTTTTAAGTTAAATGCGAGGAAGTAGAAGTAGTGGACCGTTTTATTAGAAATATCAACAAAACTGGCGCAGTTTCAAGTTGCTCAGAAGATGTAGCAAATGTTCTTACAGAACGCGCGAACCTCGCTGTCTCAAAAACTGTAGTAGAACTAGGCTCAGGCACAGGCGCTATTACAAAAAAGCTTATAGAGCATATCCCGGAAGATGCGCTTTTTATCGCTTTAGAGCTTAATGAACAGTTTGTTGAAGAAACTAAAAAATGCTGCCCCACAGCTATTGTCTACCACGATTCAGCCGAAAACGTAAAACACTACCTCAAGCTTCACGGAAAAGAAACCTGCGATTCAGTTATCTCAACACTTCCCTGGACAATCTTTGATAAAGAACTACAAGAGCGTATCCTCAATGCTATCTGGGATGTATTACCAGAAGGTGGCGAGTTTTTAACTGTTGCCTACACCTTTTCAGCTATGCTCCCAGCAGGCCGCCGCTTTCGTACTATGATGAGAAACAAGTTTTCATCAGTTCATCGCACGAAGCCAATTTGGAAGAATTTACCTCCAGTCTACGTTTACCATTGCATTAAGTAATTTTTTCTTATTCTTATTCTTGATCTTTGTCTTTGTCTGTTTTGGATAGAAAAACGAAAAACAAGAATAAGAATAAGATCAAGAATAAGAATAAGAGTAGAATTACCTATCCTACGTGGAGCAAATCCCACATCTTCTTAAACCCAGGGCAGCTGACAAATAGCTCTTCTTTTGTGCCCTCGGCAATTTTTTGGCCTTTGTCTAGATAGATGATGTGATCGGCGTCTTCTATTGTAGAGAGGCGGTGGGCTATGATCACTTGTGTTGTCTTGCCTTTTACTTCAGTAAGGGCAAGCTTAATTTGCTCTTCAGATACCGCATCAAGTGATGATGTTGCTTCATCCATCACTATGAGGGGTGCGTTTTTTACAAAGGCTCGGGCAATGGCAATACGTTGCTGCTGGCCGCCTGAGAGGCTTTTACCGGCTTCAGCAAGTAGGGTTTGGTAGCCGTCTGGTAGTTTTTCGATAAACTCACTAGCATGAGCTAATTTTGCCGCATGTTCAATCTGTTCCTGGCTGTAGGGGCGGCCAAAGCTGATATTTTCTGCCACAGTGTCAAAGAAAAGAAACGCCTTTTGTGGAACAAACCCCACCATATCTCGAAGTGAGCGCTGGGTACAATTGCGGATGTCTTGGCCGTCTACTGTAATACTTCCGCTCTGAATGTCATAGAGGCGTACAAGTAGCTGTGCGATTGTAGATTTGCCGGCACCTGTTGGGCCTACAATAGCCACAGTTTTGCCTTTTGGAATGCGAAAGCTTACATTGTTAAGAACCGGGTGCTTGCCATAGCCAAAGGTCACATTATCAAATTCTATAGCGTCAGAAAATCCTGTAAGTTCTATGGCGCCATCGCTATCAGAGACGAGTGGATTTTGTAAAACTACTTCTCCCATACGCTCAGAGGCGGCAATGCCGCGCTGGATACGGCCATTTTCTTCGGCAAATTTTTTGATTGGTTCATATACTGTTGTAAGAAGGCCACAAAAAAAGAGTACTTCGTGCAACGGTAGCTGCAGGCCATATAGCCCAAATAAAAGCGCTGCTACTAAACAAAAGATGCCTATGGTATGAAGAATAGGTCTTGCGGCATTGTCATAGCGGGCGCTTTTAATTTCTAGACGTGTCATCTGGTTGTTGTCATCGGTGTATTTTTTTAGCGAAAAGTCTTCCATCGCAAAAATTTTGATGGTCTGAATGCCTGCTAAAAACTCCACTAGAACAGAAGCAAAGGCTTCTTGCTTTTTTTGTATCTGCTTTGCAATGCGCTTTATGCGGCGAGCTAAAAATACTATCGGTAAAACAAGTGCCGGAAGGCCCAGGAACACCGCAAGCGATAGCTGCCAACTTATCATAAAGCAGATGATAAGCGTAGTGATAAGGGCAAAAGGCGTTTGGAGATAGTTTATAAGCATAGAGTTAATGCCATCAGCAATCATAGTGGCATCGTTTACCACGCGTGATGAGAGGGAGCCAATATTATGCTGTTGGTAAAAGCTCATGGGGAGCGCCTGGAGGTGCTCAAAGTAGTTTTGGCGTATATCCTGGCTTACTCTAATAGAAAGCAGCCTAGAGCCAAAGCGGTAGGCAAAAAGTGTGATGGCTTTAAAGAGGGCAACGCCGATTAGCGCCAGAATCAAATAGGTGACGTTCGTTTCTATGGGCATATACTTGTTGATAGAAGCAAGCGCTTCGTTAATGACGCCTGGTTTTTTGTGGGCATTTACAAAGTTTTCTGCATCTTGTTTTGTGATAACACCAGAATGTGATGTGTCGATGGCATCAAAACGCAGTTCAAGAATATCGCGATGTACAGCATTTGTAGTGGTAAGATGATTTTTATCAAGTGGGGCAAAAAGCTCAAAGAAGTCAGGACCTTTTTTGGTAATTACGCCAAGAGAGAACATTTCAAGCTGGCCTGCAAATGTAAAAAGCAGGCTTGCAACCATGCTAAAGATGAATAACGATACATAGTGCGACTTGCCGCAGGCTATTTTAAAGAGCTGTTTCATGCAGTGTCCATTTTAAGGAAATATAGCCAGATATAATAAAGGAACAAAAATTACTTGCCCAGAAGAGACATCGACCTATAAATTTGTAGCGCCTCGTTGTCGATCCTTGCTGAAATAGGGTTCAAGAAAGGAGTTTGTGATATGAATATAAAAAAAAGATACATAGCAAGTCTGTTGCTACTCATATGTTTGCTGGGCATTACTGCTGTTGCCTGCTCTAAAATGAATTCACGCACTTCAGCCCCTATTGAAACTGGAATTGTTGATATTGAATTTGATGATGGGCTAGGAAAGGGTTACCGAGTATTTAACCTGGTAGAAAAATCAACCGCAGACCAGCAGCGCTACCGGCTTCTAAAAAAAGTTTGGCATAGAAACCGCCCTTCTTTTGTTCAGACAGCAAAAACGGCAAAAATACCAAAAATCATTCACCAAATTTGGCTAGGGCCCAAAAGACCGCCTGGCTTCTTTTTAAAATTCCGCGAAAGCTGGCAAAAACTTCACCCTGATTGGGAATATCGCCTGTGGACTGATGCTGATTTAGCCACTTATGATTTTGAATTGCGTGATTTGTTTGATGCAAGTGATAATTTTGGCGAAAAATCAGACATTTTACGCTGCGAGATACTTTTAAAGTATGGTGGCGTATATGTAGACACAGACTTTGAGTGCATTAAGCCAATTGATGAGCTTTTATATAAGTATGACTTTTTTACAGGCATTGAGCCGCCGCATGAAATTCCGGAAAGTAGCCGCGTTATGCTTGTGTCTAATGCGCTTATTGGTACAGTTCCCGGCCACCCAATTTTGAAAAAATGGAAAAGCTTAATTCGTGCTCGCTGGCACAAAGCTCAAGAAGAGTGTTTTACAAACATTGAGAAGACTTTAGTAAGAACATTTCTTTCTTTTGGTCGGGCAGTGGAGGAAAAAATTGAATCAACGGAATATGTAAACGTCGTGTTCCCGTGTACATACTTTTTTCCCATACGTCCTGAGCATATTAGAAAACCTGTAGAGCCTCCTGGTTTAATTAAGCGAGCACTTATTGCCTTTGATCTACAAAAAGGCCGCCCATTTGCTCATGTACAACCTGAAACCATGGCAGTGCACCATTTTGCAGCTACTTGGCAAAAGGGATCAGCAGAGCTTTTAAAAGAAGTGCAAAAAGAATTATTAAAATTACGAAAAGATCAGGCTGAGCTTTTTAAAGAAGTTGAAAAGCTTAAAAGCGATAAAAAATTAGATGACACATCAAAAGAGAGCCAAACGTGAAAAATGTTCTGAAGAAATTGGGAATAACCTGTTTTGTAGTGATTATGATTTCATTTTTGTTTATGGCTGGTTGTAAGGAGCACTCTAAAAATGTGTGCGATGCCGACTTTGATATGGCCATGGGAAAAAATGGACAGGAATGGCACAACCTCTGCTCTCATAAAGGCAGCTTTGAGCGATTTACTATGCTTAAAAACACCTATGAAGACATTAAGCCCTCAAAGATTGTGGCAGCAAATGAGCCAAAAATACCCAAAATTATTCACCAAATTTGGCTTGGTCCCAAACCAATTCCTCACTACTATTGGGGGTATAGAGATTCCTGGAAAAAGTGCAATCCAGACTGGGAATATGTCTTTTGGACGGATAAAGAAGTAGAAGAGTTTGATTTTGAGCTTAAAGACCTATATAACCGCACGCCTAATTGGGGTGAAAAATCAGATATTTTGAGAGCGGAGCTTCTCGACCGTTTTGGTGGCTTGTATGTAGACACAGATTTTGAGTGTTTAAAGGGATTTAGTGAATTAAATCTAAAGTATGATTTTTATGCGGGACTTGAATCTCCACACGATGGGGATTCATCATCATCAGCTCCGCACATTACGATCTCAGATGCGCTGATTGGCTCTACTCCAAATCATCCAATTATCAAAAAATGGAAAAAACTTATTCGCTCTCGTTGGGATGAGTATGAGCAAAAATATCCAGATGGCTTAAAACGCGTTCTTTCAAGAACATTCTATCCGTTTGGCAGGGCCGTGCTGAGTAAAATGCATGACAAAGAAAGAACAAATATAGTGTTTCCGGCTACTTATTTCTTTCCTCTAACGTTTACTGAGATTTCTAAAGGGCGCATGAAAAAAATGAGCTTTTTTAGACGTCAGGCGCGCCAGATACTTACGGCATTAAATTTGCGTGATCCTCAGCCTTTTGTAGAAATTCAACCAGAAACCATGGCAATTCACTACTGGGGCCATAGCTGGGTGAAGAGTAATGACGAACGATTCCGAGATATGCATAAACAAATAGTTGAAATGCAAAAAGATTTTAAAAATGAAATCGTTATTTTACAGAATGAAGTTGATAGTTTGCGAGGCAAATTAGCGAGAAGTCAGTAATCTATTGAGTGTATTAGGCTTATATGCTAAATTTTTCGGGATTTTCCAAGTTAGGAGTGTTATGAAGCGTTTTCTTAAAGTATCGCTATGTGTGCTTATTGTATTAGGACTTTTGGTGGCAGCGGCCTGCTCCAGCAAAAAGAAAGAAGTGTCAAAAGGCAATACACCAATTATGGTTGTAGATTTTGATGAGTCCTTAGGCAAGGGCTGCAATGAATACTCGTATATTTTTTCTAATCCTGAAGACGTAAAACGTTATGAATTACTAAAAGGCATTTGGGAAAAAAATAGCCTCACAACAGTTCCAGAATCAACTACTCCAAAAATCCCTAAGATTCTCCACCAAATTTGGGTAGGCCCCAAAACACCACCGTCATACTTTGTAACTTTCCAAGAAAAATGGAAGCACTTGCACCCAGACTGGGAATATCATCTGTGGACAGATAGCGAGCTTGAAGATCTTAACCTTGAACTTCAAGACCTAATCGATGCATCGCCAAACTATGCAGAAAAGTCAGATATCATCCGTTCAGAGCTTTTAGACCGTTTTGGTGGTGTCTATCTTGATGTTGATATGGACCCTTTTCAATCACTTGATGAGCTGCATAGAAAATACGATTTTTACTGCGGTATCGAAAACCCCCACAAAATTGCAACAACCAACAATCGCCTATGGCTTGGTATATCAATTATTGCATCAGCTCCAAACCATCCAATCTTAAAGCGCTGGAAAGAGCTTATCCGTTCTCGCTGGAACGAGGTAAATAATAATTATAATTCAGCTATTGAGCGTGTAATTAACCATACCTACTTTCCGTTTAGCATGGCATTTTTTGAAAAGTGTGATGAAAATAATTTGACCAATATTGCTCTTCCTACAACCTATTTTTATCCGTTAGCTGCAGACCATGCGGCTAAAAGACGCTCATCAGTAAGAGCTTTTCGCGAGATGTTTTACGACTTCTTGATAGACTTAAATTTAAAACGAGCGCGACCCTTCTCCAGAATCGCGCCAGAAACGATTGCTGTGCATTATTGGGGTAACTCATGGCTCCCATCGCAACAAGAGCAGCTGAAGGACTTACAGCACCAATTAGACCTATTGCGTAAAGAGACCTACAGAATGCAGGCACGCCTCCGCACAATAGAAAGCCAAGCCAAAGCCACCGCCCAAAACCCAAACACTAGCAAAGAAGTGAGTAAAGAGCGGGCTGCTTAAGGTGATTGTTTTTTAATTTTCACCACAGAGCACACTGAGCACACAGAGAAAAAATGAGAACACAAGAGAGAGGTTATTAATTTAACTTCTCTCTTTTTTTTGTTCTAGAGCCCGTCAGGGCGACTGAACAAAGCCCACCGAGACCGCAGGGAACGGTGGGAACGGAATTAGTAATAAATGGAGCCCGGTTGAGGGCGATTGAATCGCGGTCCAACCAATAGACATGGTTTACACTTTAGCACACCCACATAGCTTACACTTTATGATATAATATATTTCATTAATTTGAGGTATATATGGCTTGGAGGATGAGCTCAGTGGAAGATCAAAGAAAGGCATTTATTGC
>JAJFUY010000196.1 GCA_021372185.1 Chlamydiales bacterium
AGCATGCCCTTTCATTTTTACATGAAAACCGTCTTGATGAAGCCAAAGCCTCATTTTCATTCCTTACCAAAATTAATCCCTTTGCATCAGATTTCTGGATAGGTTTAGGTGTAGCTCACTTACTTAACGAAGACTATACTCCTGCATTTGATGCCTTTATTATGGCACTCACAATGGAACCTGACCGCTATGAATGCTATGCCTACGCAATAGAATGCTGCACTCAGATGAAAAACTATTCTCAGGCAGAGGCGCTGCTTCGCCAAGCTGTTGCCTATGCAAAACGTCATCCATCACACGAGCAGTCTTATATTATCTTAGAAGAGGCCCCTCGTATTGATAGAGAAATCCAAGTAGAAAAATCCATCCACATTAAATCATAAGGGATACTGCTATGATTCACGACAATATGCAGCAATTCTGGAATGATCCTGAAATCATATTACTCAAAAAAACGAAATTCGACTCGCTAATTTTAAAAGATGGTCACCTGGCAAAAAAGACCCTAACAGATCATATGAAAGAGCTGTTGCCAGGAAAAAAGGCAGATAATTCATCCCTTGTAGCCGCTAGGCTAATTCAAATAATCAAAAAAACAAACGAGCCAAAAGCCAAGGCTTGGATATTTAGACACCACCTCTCTCAGATGCGGGATGCAAAGCTTATCCATGAGCTTAAAAAAGGTGGTATTCTTAAAAAAGATGTAGAAAATATCATAAACCCAAATCTGGCGCGATTACGTGATAGAAAAGATAGTTCAGACGAGGTTGCAAGACGCCTAGAAAAAGCCCTTTTGGCCGAACAATTAGGTGTAAGCCCCACAAAAAATAAGGGCCAAACAGGTACTGCTTTAGTAGAATCAACCAAAGGTAAAGTGGCGGTATTTAAGCCTATTCACTCTGACACTCCGATGACAGCACGCTGTAAAAACGCTGTAAAGCGCATTTTTGGTGGCCAGCTACATTACCTCAGCCATAAAACAAATGCCCAAGCAGAAGCGGAAGTTGCGGCCTATTTATTAGATAGACACTTTGATTTTGGCTTAAGCCCTGCATCTCAAATGGTAACACTAGATGGTAAAGAGGGAGCTTTGCAAGTCTTTATAAAAAGTAAAGATGAAACGCCCTTTAAAGAAGCTGCAGACCATATTGATGCTATGGAAGCAAAAGAGGTTTATACCGAACAAGAAGTGGCCCTATTTCAAAAAATGGCCATATTTGACTACCTCATAGGAAATCTCGATCGCCACGAAGAAAACTGGTTTGTAAAGGTTGTAAACAACGAAATTACAGAAATTCGCACCATAGATAACGCCAATAGTTTTTTACGAAAAAACCCAGAGAGCGCCGACAAAATCCGAAATCAGTACAAGTGGCGCCGTTTTAAAATTGCTGAAGTACCTCTCACGGCTTCATCTAAAGCCTTTATTCAAGAACAGCTCAAATCTGAAAACATAGATGCCTTCGTAACCAAACTCAACACAGAACTCCCAGGCTTTTTAGATAAAGAAATGACAAATCAGCTCTACGATAGAGCAGAAGTCCTCCGCAAAGCCGCCACAGAAAAGAATTTCATCCCTCGAGACTTAGGTTTACTCATTACCTCAGAAGATATTTTCAATTACCTAAAATTTACAAAGTGAAATCTTGTATTTGTTTTCCTCTCTAGCTCTCTGCCGCTCTCTTTGCGGTAAATAATGTATTAAAAATTATCAATAGCTTTATGCAAACAAAGGTGTGTGATTAATATTATTACCGCAGAGAGAGCGGCAGAGAGCTAGAGAGGAAAACAGAAAACAAAAACAATGATAAAGAATATTTCTCTTTCTCGGCGGTGATTGTGTTTTTTTGGTCGAAGAGCGTATAGTAGCTGGATAACTTTCTAGCTCGTGGATATTTTGTGACCTTTTGCGCCTGGGTATTTGCCTTAAGCCTTATTTTGACCTCATTCTTATCGGCAGATCTGCCTAATATGCCAGATCTTCTTTCTAAAAGCTTAAACATTAAGCTTGAGGCGCCTATTTATAAAGATGGCGTGACTACTACTGATCAAGGCGGCGTTGTCACAGGCAAAGACCTCTTTTTGCAAGCCCAGAAAATGAAGTATATTCATCGCCAAGAGGCAGGCCAGATGGTTCGCCGCATTGAGGCTGAGGGTGAGCTTTTCTTTCGGTTTAAAAACCGTATCTACACAGGTGACAAGCTAGAGTTTGACATGGATAAGCAAACGGCGGTTATCTATAACGTTCGGACAGATGCCGGCCCCTGGTTTTTGGGAGGAAGCAAGCTGTTACTGAACCAAGATGGCTCTAGCATTATTGACGACTGTCGTATGACGACAGATGAAAACATGGACGATGACTGGACTATCTTGGCAAAAGAGGTGCATTTGAGCAAAAACAATACGCTGAAAGCCGACAACGTGCAGTTTACCGTATTTCAAAAGCCCATATTTTGGATTCCTTCACTAAGTAAAGACTTAAATAATGACTCATTTAGCCCCATCAGATATCGTGTGGGCTACTACGGCCACCGTAATTTACGTTTGGGCTTAAGTTATGACTTTGATACCGGTGAAAACTGGAAGAACCGCGTGCTTATGGATATTAGCACAAGACGTGGCCTTGCAGGGGGTTTTGAAACCAAATACAAAAATCCTGACAAAAAAGAAGTCTTTGAATCGTTTAACTATTATGCTCACGATATAGCTACAAACGACTCTGATCGCTTGCATCGCTATCGCTTTCAGGGTAAATACACCAATAAGTTCTTTGATGATAAAGTAGGCTTTAGAGCCCAGTATGACAAGCTTTCTGACCCAGAATTTCCGGCAGACTTTACAAGCCGAGGCCTTGATTCTTCTAAAGCTAATCCAACAGAGGCGCAATTTACAAGAAAAGACCCAAATTGGATTTCTAGCCTCAATACAAAGGTGCGCGTTAATAGCTTTCAGACAGTAAAACAGCAACTACCGCTTTTTACCTTTAACATGCGCCCGGTAACACTTGGATCATCTCAGATTGTGTTAGATAATAGGTTTAATGCCGGCTACTTAAATTACCTGTACGCTCATAAAACGCCAGACGTTCATAATTTTCACTCTTCGCGCGTAGACTTAGGCCAAAAGCTTTATAGACCATGTCCTGTTGGCATATTTAGCATTACACCTCATGCTGGGTATAGAGCAATAGGCTATGGCAATAGCCCACAGCATGAAGCGCGCTTTTTAGCTCAGGGGATAGTGGGAGTTGAGGCCCATACACGCTTTAAACGAGTTACTGATACCCTTGTACACGCTGTAGAGCCTTATGCCCAATATGATTATTAGTCAAACCCCACTACAACCCCGCATAAGCACTACTTGTTTGATTTAAATGACGGCCTCTACCGCCAAAACACTTTGCGCTTTGGTGCGCGCAACTTTGTGCATTTTAAACAGGGTAATAGTCTGAACTTTGATCTATATGCTAGAGCCTTTTATAACACGCCAAATGTAGGCGCGCGCATCCCAAAAGTATATTTAGACTCTCTTTGGAGAGCGACAGATTACATGCAGTATACGCTCAATACAGCGTGGGATACAAAGCGCAATCTCATGGATCACTTTAATCTGCGGACAGACATTACCTTTACTGAAGATATAGCAATGGCTCTAGAATACCGCCACAGAAGTGCCTATTCATGGGGAAAAACTGACTATAATAACTTTATGGTAGATACATTCCACTCACAGCGCTCTTTGAGGCACTCGCTTATGTCAGATAGACGTGATACCTTCTTAACGCACTTTTTTGTACGCTTGATGCCACAACTCGCTTTTGAGTTCCGTACCCGCCATGGCTGGGGCAGAAAACACCAGCATAACTATAACGAATATGAAGTAAATTGCATCACCCTTATACGCAATGCCCTCAGACTTACATTAACGTTCCGTCACCGCGCCACAGGCAACGACTACTCCATTGACTTCTCACTCGGTTCCGGCTCACATTCAGCCGACACCTCCTTCAAAAAAATAGGCCAAGGCAACTACACCCTCCCGTAGATTTAATCTGTGTGTCAGAGATCCATGTTTTTCCTCCGCGCGCTCTGTTGCTCTCTCTGCGGTAAAAATATAGATCACACACTTTTGCTTGCATAAGGCTGTTGATGATTCTTTAATACATTTTTCACCGCAGAGAGAGCAACAGAGAACTTGAGAGGAAAATCATGGCCTTTGCAGGCAGTTCAGGTCTCCAATTTTTTTAGATTCTAACTACAACTTGCCTTAAATGACGGGAACAACTTATATCTGCTCCAAGGGATAACTCGCATATAAGGAGCATATAATTATGGTTAAGATTTCGTCTAGGCAGCCAACTGCTGTACACATGCCTGTAAAAGGCAAGATGCACACAAAAGTAAAAGAACTACAAAAGCAATTTAAAAAAGAACATTTTGAAAAAGATGCAAGCCCGTATCTTGTGCAGACTGCGGCAAAACAGCCTGCAGGCTCGCAAGTTTTTGTTACAGTTGATGGCGGCAAAGTGCATGTAGGAGTAGACGAAAATTATGTTGGCTCTATCAATAGCTATAATAATTTTCTGACACAGTTTTTTGCTAACCTCTTTGGCTTGTCTGCAGCTGTTACTTTTAACGGCAAAACTGTTCATGTAAATAAAGCTGAATATGCCAATTGGTTGGCGAGCAATACAGCTGAAGCTACTGCCACAGTAGACAATATTGCAAGCTACCTAGACTTCAACAAGCTAAACGTACAGGCAGTTAAAGGTAGAGGCCTTATGAGAAATAACATAAGTGCTGCTAAATCTAACCGCTTATTCGAGAAAATGGTGACGGCACTTGTTGTTGATAAAGACTATGAAAAAGCCGCAAAATATGCAGGAAAAGGCGCAAACCTTGAAAAAATCTTCTGGATTCGTGAGGGCTATGCACCAAGTTTTGCCGATAGCATCAAAGCGGGCGTTGACGAAGATAAAGCCATAGAATTTCGTGCAGGAAGGTACACGGCTCTTTTGTATGCTGCTGAAAAAAATAACAAAGCCTTTTGTGACTTCTTGGTAAAACTTGGAGCCAATAAGGCCGCTATTGGCCAGTTTGTGGTGTTTACTAAAAAAATTACAGAAGTAAATGTGACTACATCACTTGTTAAAAGCGAAGAGTTTACATCAAGCGATGGACGCGTTTTAACACGCCTTAACCTAAAAACGTCTTCTCAGCTACAAATTGAAGACCAAACCAGCCCAAAAATTGACTTCACCTATAGCCCAGAATCAAACGGCATCTACAAAATAGAAAGTAAATCACCCGTATTAGTAGAGCGCTACACCAAAAACCTAGAACGCCTCACAACGCGTTATCTCTAACAAAAAAGGGCCTTGCTAGTACTAGCAAGGCCCTTTTAACCTTAGCTTATCCATTTGGGGTTGGGGGGAGTGGTTTTTGGCGGATTCTTCGTCCTAGTTCTTCTAATGATGTTGCGCTTAAAGTAAATACGCCAAGGTCGTCGGGTTTGCCGATGTTATTGGCTAAAAAGAGGTCGAGAGGGTCGTATTTAAAGCCTTCTGGTCTTTCATCTGGGCGCATGTGGCTGTACTCATTAGTAAATACAAAGTGGTCGTTTTGTAGCTGTTCCATTACCTGAGGGTTCATGTTATTTTTAGCGGCTATTTTTTTAGCTAGCTCTAGGCGTTTGGTATCGTTTTCAAGTAATTCTCGTGTTATTTCGTCTTTTGTATCGTTTATGCGTTCCATGTTTTCAGGCTTATTACGTACCGATTCTTTCAAAGCGCTGAGTTTTTTGGTGGCCGCTTCTTTTAGTGCAATATTCGCAGGGTCTTTGGTGTTATTTGTTTCACTTACAACCTTTGCATTGATAGAGGCTTCCCGCGCAGGTCTATTTAAAAATGAAAGGAGTTCTTTTATGAAGCCTGCCTGCCACCTTGCAGCGATGACATTTTCACGTATGGCTGCAGTTGTTTCTTGCGAAATCTTTGCGTTTTCTGTTAAATATTCTTGATCCGTTCTAAATATTTCATCGAGGACATTGTTTGTTTTTTCATTGGTGTGTTTACGTTCTTTATCATAGATTTGTACCTGCTTTCCTAAATCGGTAATTTCAGCTTGGGTTACATGGTCAAAGATTGCTTGTGCTCGATTTTCATTTTTACGGACAGCCGCTTCTGCATGTAATTGTATTGAGGCATCATGGATGGCCTGAAGATCTTGTTTAAGAGCAAAGTCAGGATGGCCTTCTTTAATGCCCTCCCATTTTTTATCTGTCCAGTCAATTACTTGTGTGGGTAAATGGTTTTTAGCTGTTTTTAGTGCTGGGGCTTTTCCTGCCTGTTCAAGTTCTTCATAAGCAGCGAGGGGTGATTGGGTGTTTGATTTGGGCTCCAAAATTTCGGCGCCATCGCTAAAGCCTACAGCTTCATCACCTGGCTGCATATATCTTGCAAACATCTGGATGGCGTGGCCGCCACCTGCTTTAGAATCGAGTTTTGTATCACCTAATGACCCGCCAGAATCTGGATAGGGCTTAAAAAAGCTACTTGTGGTCATGTTTTCTACTGTGCCATCACGGCTTACATATAAAAGGCGAGCGTCGCCTACAGTACAGCCTAGTAATAGCTGCCTTCCATCATCGCAGTTAATGCGTATATTTAAGGCCATGGTCACTTTGTTACCTGTTTCATTTTTGCCACGCAAAAGCTGATTAAAGTGTACTTTTTCTAGGAGGTCCGCTAAGCCCTTTTTCATGGCAGCAGGGTCATTACCACTTTCTTTAATAAGTTTATTTACGCCTTGGCTTATATCGTGAGCCGCAGCTTTTGCACCTTGATAGTCTTTTTCTTCGTTACCGGCAGAATCAAAGACATAGGCTATGCTATGGGTGTCATAGTGCTCAGTGCCGCAGTAATCACCACTTACTTCACCTTCATCAATATAGCCCTTGCAGCGCTCTACTGACTTGGCATCACCATTGATACTTGTATTAGTATGAGAGTAGGCAGCAGCGGTGGGGTCACGTAAAGCGGCATGATCATCTGGCACGGCATCTTGAGATATAAGCTTTGGCTCTCTATTTATAGCAAAAGGAGCATCAAAGACTAACTTTGCTGTTTCTTGAGTTACGGCTTGTTGTAAAGGCTCTCTATATCTGCCAATTTCAACATTGAGTTTGGCGGCCTCTTTTAGTTTTTCAACATCACCTTTATAGCCGCCTTCTGGCTGTAACTCTTTATAGAGTGAATCAAGGCCAAATTGCTGCCAATGCCTTTGGGCAATTCCATCAGTTTTTGGCTTTAAACCGAGAGCTATTTTTGCCCTCTGAAGGGGATTCTCGGTGTTCATTTTTAGTGTTTGTTCTACGGTGTCAACAAAAACAGATCTGTTAACGAGTTCTCGAGTAACAACATTGTCTGTTTTTAAAAGAGTTTTGATTTCGGCCTTGTTAAATGGAATTAAGGTTTCACCGGCTGTTCGTTTTTCATTAGCTTTTGCTGTATCAAGAGCTAGCCATCCATTTTTAGTAAGGTAGAGAACAGATTTATTGT
>JAJFUY010000200.1 GCA_021372185.1 Chlamydiales bacterium
CTGCATCAATACCCTGGTAGGCTCGGGCAAGCACTTTAGACTTTAGCTCTTCAGCAAAGTTATGAAGAGACCAGCGAAGGGCCTTTTCTACTTCAAAGTGTTTAACGCCTGGCGCAATAGTAGACCATAAGTCCCTCATAACAGCCCAAAAGACTGTTTGCGCTCTTGGAATAAGCAGCTTTCTAGCTCTCATGGCTGTCTGCACTACACCACTCAAAGTGACCTTCTTACCAAGTAAAAATGCACATCGGGCATTAAACCCAAGCTCAGGATAATCGCGCCCTGTTGTCTGTCTAAGAGGGAATGCTGCTAAATTAAACCCTATTTTTTGAGAGAGTTTTGCCGGGGGTATATGTATAGTCCTCTCTTTATCCCAAGTAATACCAGGCCGGTTTACACCAGTTGCGTCAAGAGCCCCTTGGAGCTGGTCTTGAGCACTTAAGTTTGCAAAAAGGCCCCCTTTATCAAAATAGGCCTCCATAAAATCTGCATCAAGTGGGCTCTTTTCAAAGAGCTCCTTAAAAAACGCCTGAGGGCTTGAGCGATCGTCAATAATATGCCCTTCTGTGGCCCTTTCAAATAGTACCGCCAAAACTTCTGCTACAAACGATGTATCTAGTAGCTCATCTTTATTACCTAAAAGCACAGAATAAAGCTGCCGTAAGCCCACAAAGGCCGACATCTGTATGCTGATGTTAAACCCAAGGGCCATTTCAGCCGGTGTAGATTGGCAAGATCTGCCTCTCAACCTATTTTGAACTAGGGCATGGCGTGTAAGATATCGATCTATTAGCCATGACTCTTTTACTTGCCCTGCTAAAAGTGCTACAAGCTCATTATCGGTATAGTTTTTCATGCGAAAGTCTGGCGTATTGGCCAGTTTTCTTATAGACTCTTCAATAGCTGTAAGGCGCTCATGTTTAAATAAGGCTGTTTCATGCTCATCTCGTAACCCCTTAGCAATAGCATCGAGGTGCTCTTGAGGCACACCAACTTCTAGTGCCTTTTGGACTGTTAATGCCGTTACGAGCATATTGTCAGTAAAGTGGGCACTAGTGGGCCTTCCATCATGTCGTGGGGCAGCTGTCATGTCACCCTCATGAATAGAGGCACCAAATTCCTTACCAAGAGTAAGGGATTCTGTATGGGGTAAATGCAGTCCTATACAGGCTTTTGCCAATATGCAAAGATCTGCAATGGCTGGATAATTTTGATTCAGTGAAATAAGCTCTAAAGGTCTTGCTGCATGAAGATCTGTTGATAAATACTTCTTAAACCAAGAAAAGTTGGCAAATGGTTTGTACTGTACAAAGAACTCAATGCATTCAGCTTTAATACGAGCCGCAATTTCAGGCGTAATTGTGCTGCCGGACGTTTGGTGCTTATTTGCTATTTGATACGCTTTGTAATAAATATCATGGTGTGACATAGGTACCGGCGCACCTTCTTCAAAGCTACGTACTGTCAATTCATGAGGGTCGCTTCCTTCTTGGCACTCATCTTCTAGGCGAACGCCATGCTCTTTAAAGTAGGTAAGGATTTGTCCTATTAACCCTCTTATAGTTTCTGCTTCTTTATCCCTTTTTATGACGCTCAAATACCCAGCAATCTTACCTGCGGTATTTAGGCTATGCCAGCTTGATCCTTTCATCAATACCGGACGGCCCTGGTGCGTATGCCAGCGCTCAAGTTTTGCTAGAAGGCCTTTAAGCTCATCAACTGACCATTGATGTTCTACATCCCGGTCTATAAGCTCCATCTGCATATTGTAGGCAGCCTTTAACATAGGAGGCAGGCTTTCTAAGCTCTGATAATAAAGCTCTGGTGTGGTGCAGATAACAGGAAGCTTGCCACGACTTAGTAAAAACATAGTAATAATAGGCGTAAGTAGCATCGTTTTACCGCCGCCTGCTGCAAATTCAAGCAACAGATGCTTGATCTTCTTTTGGTCTATAGCGCCCGATAGAGCCTTAAAGATCTGTTCTAAAACAGCTGCCTGCTGAGAGGTAGGGTCTTTACCAGTAGCTGCCGCATAGGCTAAAATTTCTGGGTTGGCAGCCGGGTCGTAGCAGCGCTTACGAAAGAGCACTTCTGCTAAACGATAGCTATCATTTTTAACGCGTCTTATCTCATCAATCTGTTTATCTTCAATACAAAGTAGCTGATACTCAATTGTGCGGGTGTAAATTGTATCAAGCTCATCTTCAGTTAGTGTAGGATTGCTCTTTAAAATAGGCTTGTCGCTACGTTGCAATAGGGCTTGAATGGCGTGTGCCACTGTAAGCTTGCCGATTACTTGAGCTGCTTGTAAAACAACAAACTGTAACTGGCATGCCTCTGGTGCCTGATTTAACAAGCGCTCAATTTCTGTCTGTTTGGCTTTACGTTTGGCCTGTACTGACCTTTGACGCTCATCTAACTCAAGTATAATTTTTTCATTTGGCTCATGTAATGACTTTTGAGTTTCTTTTAAATCCTCAAATGCTTGATTTAAGCTTTGAATAAGTCCCATTTCAAGCTTGTCTGTGCTTTTCCATTGGGCAACTGGCCATAAAGCCTTTTTGTAGGGCTTGTGCGTGAACTCCGTAAAATTATCACCATACAGATCTCGAGTTGGCCATGGGTCATACTCTACAGTTGGTGTTTTCCATACAAAACCACTTGTTGGCGCAAGTAAAGGGGGTTTGGCAACAGGTTTTGCCAACTTCGTTCTTTTTAAAAACGGTGAAAATAGTGTGCACGGCTCTTTAATTTCCAAACTTTGCAATTTAGCTAAACCCGCTTCTACACACGCAAGGACCGTATCAGCTGATGCTGCCCCCTGCATCTCTTCTGGATACTTGAGCATAATGAGCAGTAGCTGCAAAAGAAGCCTGTTATAACAATTAGCTATTTGATGTTGGCTTATGTAGGTGAGGATATAGGATTTTACTTTACCCACTTCAAAAGCACTTTTAGACGTTGCCCATTTGGCAAGCTCTAAAAAGTCACACACTATCTCTTCAGACTGAATGTTTTTTTGTGGATCAGAAACTCTCAGAGCTCTTACAACGCTATTGTTTTTCTCTTTAGCTTGCTTTGCTATGATTGAAGAAATTTCCAAATACCATGAACGAGTTTCCTTTTTTTCTAACAGATAATTTTTACTTGTTAAATAAGTAGCTCTCTCAACTTCTGAAAGCCTTACAGATGTGAGTCTGTTTTCTCTACGTACTCCACTTGCAAATCTTTTCAAAATCCATTCAGGGACAGCTAATGATTCAGGAATCCCACTCACACCCTCTCTATAATGGCTTGTAGCTATAGAATACCTACTTACAAGGTCTCGTAAAAGTGTTTCAATCGTTTTTTCATCGGGATGCTTTGAAAAGGTTTTTTCTGTAAACCTTTCGGCATGTTCAAGGGCTCTAGCTAGAAAATGTATATCAAAAGCAATTCCCGGTGTTGTGACTATTCTAAATTTAGCAATTTCCTTGACCATCTGCTGCTGAAGTGCGCTATCTACACCTAAATGACGGCTATTCTCAAGCTCACGTATTGCTAAATCAAACCTTCTGGTATTGCGAAAAATGAAGGATAAATATAGATGTGTGGTTTCATCACACACAATCTCATCACCTACAAAATCCAAGATAAATGGGCGATCCTGTAAAAGGTTGGTAAAATCTGGCACAGAAAGGTTTTCTTGTTCTTTCCAGGCAAATGGGGTAAGTAACACTCTTTGTATTTTAGAATCTCTAATATGCTGCAACACAAATCCATGTTCATACCCATCTAAGGCGCTTACCGATTTTTGCGACATGAGTTTATAGTCTTTATCTTGGTCATAAACCCAAATATTTCTATCAAAACAGCGTGTAAAGGATATATGCAGGCTTGGTATCACCATTTTTTTCTTGGCGCCCTTTTCATACAAAAAGCCACATCCGGGCACTTTGTTCCCATCAGATGTAGTAAGTGGGACAGCACGTCTAATAAGATCATCCAAATAGGCAAGGCCAGTCTCTGTTATGAAAGAAATGCCAACACCTTTTGACCTCCAGACACCATCTTCAAGCTGCATACATTCATATGAGTCTTCTGTTTGCACTACAGCGTTTTGAGGGTTTTGGGCCTCTATGTGTAAGCGCTCAAACCTTGCGTGGCCAAATACATCAAGATTCCAAGTATGCACCTCTTGAGAACCTAAAAGCTCCTGTAACACAAATGGCGTGTGCAGGCTAAATACTTTTAAACCATGTTGAGATTCCTCACTATTTGCTTCAAGGCGGGCTGATCGCACATACTCATTATCACCAACTGCTATCTTAAGATCTTTGTAGGCGTTTATAATGACGTAGACATCATTTTGTTTGTCTAGACGAAAGCCCAAGGTTCCATCAACACTTAACGCATAATTATTGGCTTGTATAACCACAGGCAAAGAATTGCGGCCTACTGCAAGATGACAAAATGCCTTATTTTGCTTTAACTCGTCTAAAAGATCTATGATACGGCCACCTGGAGTTGAGCTTTCTCCGGTATACAGATTAAAGGTACACTTTTGGCCTTTAGATGTACCTACAACAACGGAAGTACTCTTAGGGTCTACAGCCCATTCAAAGCTATCAGAAGTTTGGAGTATTTCCTGGGCAAGCTGGGTAAACATGCGCGGATTTTTACATATTGTCGCTGGATCAACTTTTAAGCGACAGCTTAAACCAAGAAGAAGTGGCCATGTAGGCCCTGTAAGCACAACACCATGGTAGGCAGCACGTATGAGATCAAACACAAACTCTTCTGGATTTGGCACAACATGATGTAAATGGCTAAGAGCAAGAGCCCGATGAAGCGCTCCTTGGCTTTGTACAGAGAGATTTGCGCGATGTTGCTGCAAATAAGCTAATAAGAACCCTCGAGTCTGCACCGCTACAAGCCGCTCTGGCACTTTATTTTCAACTTCTAGATGGTATCTAAACCTATCTACTACTGAGCTGCACCATTCAAGCGCTTCAATTGAGGCCTCTTTTTGATAAAGCTTTTGAAAACGCACAAGTGCGTCCACTAATTGGGTGGGGAAGTGTCGTACTACATGTAGCGCACTTTCTGGGCCAAATAAAAGCGTCTCTAACCGGTCTCTTACAGTACTATCTTCTACATGCTGAAACTGATGCGGGCGCATCATCCAGTCTAGTGCATTTAGGCATCTAAGCTCACGTGAGGCCTCAAGAGTACAAAGTTCGCGATGAACTTCAGGCCTAAAGGGCTTTTCTTCTTCATACTGTCTAAATGTGTCATAGATAACCCCTACCTTAGTTTTGGCAAGATCATCGTATTGTGCCTCAGCAAGAGAATAGACTAAATTTTGACGGTCATCAATTAGGGTATCACTTGATCGAATTCTTGCTTGAAAAAACTCTGATCCAAGCTTTCTATTCCTTGTTCCGGTAAATGTATGAAGAGAACTAGGAAGAATTGCAAGTACCCCATTATCAAGATACCCTTGACTATACCGACTTTGATTGTACTGAGAGGTGAATACAAACCAATTGATGAGAGACAAAAGAGCCTTGCAGGGCTTACCAAATTCTTCTCCCGGAAGATTTGTTTCTTTATAAAAACCGCAGTTCACAAAATAGGTTTGCACAACCGTGCTTATAGATTGCTTTGGGTTATTGGGCAAAAAGCGCTCAAGTTCTGCTCTTGTGATGACATGGTCTAATAAATAGCAAACTTCAGCTCCTTTTTCCATATCAATTTTGGCACTAAAGAGGGGCGTTTTGCCTATAGCTCTACGAGAGAAATTTTTCTTCACTCGCTCTAAGGTACGTAAAGAATCTGGGTCAGAAAATGCCGCTTCATGGCCTACAAGTACATTTAGGGTAACTGTATATTTGTCTCCAAATTTTAGTGCGGGAATATGTTCTGCGCATACTGCTGCAATATCAAGCGCTATAAGTGAGATTTCTGCCAAAAGCTGACGTGCTTGCCGGCCTTTTTTTTCTTGGATGCCTTTCATATATTGATTGAGCTGTTCAAGAAG
>JAJFUY010000204.1 GCA_021372185.1 Chlamydiales bacterium
TAGAGCTTCTGTATCATTAAAGCGCTGTAAAGCTGAATAGGTTGAATCAAGTGACATGGCACACTCCCCGTATTTTCTTAGTTATAGCAAATATTTTAATTACTTCAGCACTTTTTTCTTTGTATTTTAAGAGAGAAATTGCCATAGGTATAGCAAATGAACATTGGGCCATAAATGAAACGACTTAGCTTTTTAGCCAAAACACAAGAACTGCTCCTCTACACAGACCGCTACCAAACAGTGACACTTTTTGAAATAAGCCAGCTTTATGGTTCTAGCCTTTGCATACTCCTCATATTCTTACTTAGCCTTCCCCTACTTGTTTTTTCGACCATGTGGGTGGTTTTACCTATAAGCTTCTGCATTCTAATCCTGGGGTGTTTGGCGGCTTTTGATGAGCGTTTATGGCTTTTAGATAGCCTAAAAAGACAAGCTGTCCCCTCCCCTATCTTAAAAAAAGTGACAGTTTTTACTATAAATTGCCTAGAGAAGGTACGTAATGTAATACCAGATACACCTTTTTTAGAGCCCTATGCTGGCATCTTTCGGATTGCGAATCCGCTAATTCTTATGATTGCAGGGTTTGAAGCTGGATTTATCCAAAGCCCAAATACCAGCTACTGGACAGTCTTGTCGCTTATATTTGTCTCTTTGGGCTCAATAACAGATAAGGCCTACATCTTTTTAGCAGGCTATGTTTTCTTTCTTATTGGATTTTGAGGAGTTTTTCTAAGGTAATACTTATCCCAAAAGATGCTGCAAGGTCTTTATAGGCCTTCCAGTTAGGCTCTGGGATGTTTTTTTTGCGCGTTGCGCGTATGAGAAGGTTCTTGGGTGTATGTTCTGGGTCAATAAACTCAATTAAATCAACCATATAGCCGCACTGGTTTAAAATTTCGGCTCTTAGGGCATCTGTCATGAGGGCTGAAAAGCGCTCTTTTAAGAGACCATGCTCTAAGAGTATGGGCATTTTGTCTTTTTTTATTTGGCTGGCTACCTCGTGTTGGCAGCAAGGAGCTACCAATATTACCTGGGCTTTTAGTTTAATAGCTTGAGCAAGAGCGGCGTCTGTAGCAGTATCACAGGCGTGTAGTGCCAAAACTAGATCAACCGGTGCATCTTGTGTGTAGGCCTCAATGCGCATCTGTTTAAAGTGCAAATTTTTGGCATGGAGTGTGTCTTTTAAGGCCTGGCACTTGTCTATAACGTCTTTTCGGGCGTCAATACCTGTTATAGTGGCATTCCCAAGCATGTTATATAAAGCAAAGGTAAGGTAGGCTTTACCGCAGCCAAAGTCTACAATATGTGGCTCAGTATTCATCTCAGGGCGGATATCGTTGATGAGCTCTAAAAAGCGGTTAATCTGCTTAAACTTATCAAACTTATCGCGGATGACCTTGCCGTCTTTAGACTGGATGCCAAGGGCAATTAAAAAGTCTGACGGCTCTTTTTCTGGCAGTTCGTAGTTTTTAGATCTATTGTGGGATAGATCTTGCAGGTACACCTTTTTGTGCGCTGTTATTTTGTAGGTGGCTTTGCCGTTTTCTATATGGGCATGAATTTCGTCGTCAACAAAGTGCACAAGTGCCTGTGAAAATCGATCCAACGATTTTGCAAACTCTGACTTAAGCTCACCCGGTGTGACATTTACAGTAAAGCTTTGAGTCTTGGTAAAGGAAGAAATCTGAAATGCAAGCTGGCTTTTAATGAGTATGGCGCGGATTCGTACGCGTTTTATGTCGCTTGAGTCAACGGGCGCACTAAAAGCGGCAAAAACAAAGCGTTCAGGGGCCTCTTGAACGCGTGAGGATAGTAAAGTGATAAAAGCGTGTATGTCAGTTTTCATGCCACCAAGGATAGCATGAAAAAGATTTACGCTGTTTTACTCTTTTCAGTTTTGGTAACTTTAGATTCAAAGTTTTTAAAACAGTATGAGATGTCGTTGAAATATTTGGTTAAACCAACGCCGAGGTTCCCTAATGCTTCATTAAATTCAGGATTATGCTGTATCCAGTAGATGAGAGAATCTAGGTCATTTCTAAGCTTAGGCTCTATGGGAGCTATTTCCCGGCTTTCATTGATTTTATGCTTGAGGGCATTGGCTTCTTTTCTTAGTGTAACAAGTATTGCTTTAAGACGATCTTCGCTTGCGGGGTTCATCTCCACGCCAACAGTTTTTAGTTCTTCAAGATGCTTGCAAGTATCGGCAATAATTGACGATATATCTGATCGCTGCACTGGTGTAGGCATAAACAATAACTCCTTAGTTCTTGCCTACCAATAGCCAATCCTGCGAATTATTGTAAATAAATATATTTAATCTTGCTTTAGAGCCCACCAGGGCGATTGAGCGAAGCCCACCGTGACCGTAGGGAACGGTGGGAACGTGATACAATAAGAAATGGAGCCCGGCTTAGGGCGATTGAATCACGAGATTGAATCGCCCTAAACCGGGCTCCTGGGGTATTTATACCTTTTCCCACCGTTCCCTACGGTCACGCTGGGCTTTGCTCAGTCGCCCGAAATCGGGCTCTAAAACCAATACTTCTACACCACAATGTTGAGAAGTTTGTTAGGAACAAAGATAGCCTTTCTCACTTCTTTGCCGTCTAAAAACTTGATCACGTTGGGGTGGTTGCGGGCGAGATTCACAATTACCTCTTCAGACTGGTCTTTAGGTAGGTCTACTTTGCCGCGGATTTTGCCGTTTACTTGGATGACGTAGGTTACAACTAGGTCTTCTAAAAACGCTGCATTGTAGGCCGGAAATGGCATGTAGGATAGTTCTTCTTTTTGTCCAAGCATCTGCCAGAGCTCTTCGGCAATATGGGGTGCAAAAGGAGATAGGAGCTGCACAAAGATCTTTAAAGACCATTTTGAGTAGGTGTCATGGCGGTTTACTTCGTTTACATATTCCATCATTTTAGCAATCGATGTATTAAACATGAGGTTATCAATATCACTTCCCACCTTGGCAATAAGCCTGTGGGTGATTTTCATGGTCTCATCGTTTGTAGTATCGCTATGCTTGTCTGTAGCTGCTACAAGATCATAGACGCGAGCTAAAAAGCGTCGGCAGGCAGCTACGGCGTCTGTGTTCCATACCTTTTCTTTTTCAAGTGGGCCCATGAACATTTCATAGAGGCGTAATGCGTCAGCTCCATAGGTCTCAATAATCTCATCGGGTGTAATGCCATTGAGTTTTGATTTTGACATCTTCTCTACATGGCTTTCAAGCTCTTCACCGGTTTTTTGGTGGAGGTACTTGCCCTCTTTTTCTATCACTTCAGCTGGGTCAACATAGGCATTTACGCTATTTTTATAGCTTCTTGCAACAATTAACCCCTGGTTTCTGAGCATCTGAAATGGTTCAAGCGTAGATACAAGGCCGCAATCATACAATACTTTGTGCCAAAAACGAGCATATAGTAAGTGAAGTACTGCGTGCTCTACTCCCCCTACATATAAATCTACCGGTAGCCAGTATTGTTCTGCTTCTTTTGACCAGGCAGCATCAAGGTTGTGAGCATCTGCAAAGCGAAGGTAGTACCAGCATGAGCCTGCCCATTGGGGCATGGTATTGGTTTCACGGCGTGCTTTTTTGCCGGTTTTTTTGTCAGTGATGTTTACCCACTCAGATACCTTTGCAAGCGGGCTTTGGCCATCGCCTGCTGGCTTATAGTCTTGCAATTCTGGCGGGCAAAGTGGCAGCTCGTCAATTCCTAAAAGGCGTGTTGACCCATCTTCAAAGTGCAATATAGGCATGGGTTCAGCCCAGTAGCGCTGGCGAGAAAAGAGCCAGTCACGCAATTTATAGTGCACGGCGCGTTTTCCTATACCCTTTTTTTCTATCCAGTCTAAAAAGACGGTCGTTGCCTCTTTTGTGGTGAGGCCATCTAAGGATATTTCGCTGTTTTTGCTGTTAATAGCAATACCTGGTTCTTCGAACGCTTTGCCACTTGGAGCTTCACCCTCAACAGGTTTCACAACAGGGATAATGGCAAGATTATGTTTTACAGCAAATTCGTAGTCGCGCTCATCAGAGCCCGGAACGGCCATAATGGCCCCAGACCCATATGTAGCTAGCACATAGTCGGCAATCCAGATAGGAATTTCTTTACCCGTTGCTGGGTTTATAGCGTAGCTTCCTGTAAAACAGCCGCTTTTTTCTTTGTTGAGCTCTGTTCGTTCAAAGTCGTTCTTAGCGAGGGCTTGTTTTTTGTAGGCCTCAACAGCTGCTTTTTGATCTGGCGTTGTAAGCATATCAACAAGTGGGTGTTCAGGCGCTAAAACGGTAAAAGTGGCTCCAAACGCAGTTTCTGGGCGTGTTGTGTATATGGTAAAGTGTTGCTTGATGCTCGGCACTTCAAACTGCATGGTGCCGCCCACGCTTTTGCCTATCCAGTTAATTTGAGAGGCTTTTATGTATGATGGCCAGTCTACAGTTTCAATATCAGCAAGTAAACGATCAGCGTATGCTGTAATTTTGAGCATCCACTGCTTTAGTGGCTTTTTCACTACAGGATAGCCACCTTCTTTGGTTTTGCCGTTATCTACTTCTTCGTTTGCCATCACAGTGCCAAGGTGGGGGCAGTAGTTCACAGACATCTCAGCTTCGTATGCAAGGCCTTTTTCTACAAGTTTTGTAAAAATCCACTGTGTCCATTTGTAGTATGTGGCGTCACTTGTGGCAATTTCACGCGTCCAGTCATAGCTAAAGCCAAGAGATTTAAGCTGTGTGCGGAAGGTATCAATATTTGCCTTTGTAGATATGGCAGGGTGCGTGCCAGTACGTATCGCATACTGTTCTGCCGGCAGGCCAAAGCTATCCCAGCCCATAGGGTGAAGTACATTAAAGCCAAGCATACGCTTATATCGGGCCACAATGTCAGTCGCAGTATACCCTTCTACGTGCCCTACGTGCAGCCCGGCCCCTGATGGGTAGGGAAACATATCTAAAACGTAGTATTTTGGTTTAGAATGGTCTACTTCTACTGTAAAAGTACCCTCTTTTTCCCAAAAATTCTGCCATTTTTTTTCTATTTCTTTATGTTCGTATTTCTGCATGAGCTTGCCTTAAATGTCATAGTGGCCACGAAGTGTAGCAAAGAATCACCTTTTTTTGAAGGGAGTAAAAATCTTTGTACAAAAATATTCCTGTTTTATACATGCTGCAAAAAATACTAGCATCGGCAGTGCATGCTGCTTTTACATAAAAGGAAGATGGTTATGAATATTTTTGCACGTGGAAAATGCAAGCTTGCGGCATATGTCTTAGCTGCAATGGCAACAGCTGTTACCCTGCCGGCCTCAGCCGATGGGAAGGCTCCAAAAGAAGCAAAAAAAACGGCAAAAAAGAAAAAGACCGTAAGCGGTCATAACTCACAGTTTGTACTTCTTAGCCAAAATCTTGAACTGCTTAAGAGCTTAAGTCAAAAATTTCATGATAACAAGAATCCAGCACTATCAAATCTTGTGAATTCTGCTATCCAAAATGCTGAAACTATAGTTGCTATGGGTACAAAGGCAAATCCGATAGAGATCAATAAAGCGCTCTCGAGTGTAAATAAAGTTTTGAATCAGGCAAAGCATAAACACTACAAGCCAAAGCACAAAATTCACCATGTGTCAAGTTCTGATAGCTCAGATGCAGACTGCAACTTCTGCCCGCAAATTAGTGAGCTAGAATCTGAAGTAGCAAAATGCTGCAGCGCGATAAAAACTCAAATTATTGCTTTACTTCGCTTTATACAAGCAGAGTTTCCTTGCGATGCACACATTGCCATCAATAACGTACCCTATGTCATTTCCCAAAGCGGTAAATACTGTGTAACAAGAAACCTTGTGTATAACGGAAGTGACGCTGCCATCACAGTAAACGCCAACAATGTAACAATTAACTTTGAAAATCATAGCCTTACACTTAACGACCCTGCAGCACAAGGTATTTTGGTACAGGATGTATCAGAGTTTACGTTAGAAAATGACATTATCACAGGCTCATCACTCTTCAGAACATCAACTAGTGCGGCTGTTGCCCTTGTAGGTGTGCAAAAAGCCACTCTTACAAATATCTACACTGCCAACACAACAAAAGGCGTGATGATAGAAGGTTCTAACGATGTGAGAATTGAAAATGCCTTTTTTCAAAACCATGAAGGCTTGGCTACAACTAGCGCGACAATAGGTGCCGGCGTGTGGGTAGATGCGTCATCATCTGTAACTATTGAGGCAAGCCGCTTTGTGGGGGCAAATCTTCATGCGCCATTACCTGCAGGTGAAGCCTCAAATGCCATCTTGGTTCAAGGTGACTCATCAAATGTTACCGTGCAAAATTCTAGCTTCACTAATTGGCTAAGCACCATGACCTTTAATCAGATTAATGGAGCGCTTATTGACCACTGCACCGTGCAGGCATCTGGTTTATCTACAAGCAACATGCTTCAGCTTGGTTCTATGACCACAGAAGCTAACGATATTACCATTATGAGCAGCACCTTTACTCAAAATACTCAAAGCCCAGGCTTTGATGGCATGCTCTTTTTAAATGGCTCAGGCTGCATGATGGAAGATGTGATTGTTGATGTAACAACTGTGAATGATACTGATGTAAACCCCTATTTTCCGGGAGCAGTACACGTAGGTTGCGCAATTAATGGCCACCAAGTGTGCTCTCCAATACTTGCCTACGACAACATCTTAGCTAAAAACTGCATCATTAAAGGAGTTAATCAGTATGGACTGCTTGTTGAAAATGGTGCATTTGTCACCTTTACAGATAGTCAATTTACCGATGCTTCTGTTGCGAACATCTTTTTAGATGGAGCAGTAGACCCAACGTTTCATCAAAGTACCTTCGGTGCCCGTGGCTGCGTGATAAAAGACTCTACTATCACCTCATCTACAGGTAATGGTGTGTTACTAAATCCTGGTGCAGATACGAATGCTATTATCGACTGCGATATTAGTAACAATGGCACAAACGGTATTGTGGTTTCTCAGTATGCTCACAAGAGCCATATTAGAGGCAATAGCATACATGGTAATGGCTCTACTGGCATTACAAGTAATGAAGGCACAACGGCAGCTTATTTTAATACATCGTGCAAAAATACAGGAACTGACTGTGTAGGTATAACGCCAGCACAACAGCCTACAGGTCCTGGAGCACCAGTAGCTGGTTCTAATATTTGCTGCACACCATAACTATTATATTTTTTTTGAGGAAATAGCGAAATGATCATCAAATTTTGTGGAAAAATAAGCTTTATGGCCATACTTATGGGGGCATTTACCCTCGGTGTGCCACTCAGGGCTGAATTTGAAGGGGAAGAACAACTTATAGAGCAGAATGCAAAAAATCTCTCGACGCTAGCCGCTGCCCAAATACGCCTTAAAACACTTGCTAGTACAAGTAAGGACCCAGAACTTTTGGATCTTGTAAAAGTTGCCTTAAAGCGTGTGAACTATGTTGTGCAAGGTGGAGAGGATGTGCCTCAAGAGCTTGTCCTTAAGGCTCTTTCTTCTGTACAAAAGGTGCAGGCAAGGGTAAGCCAAACTCAAGTGCAAGACTCTATAAAGGCCGAACACTCAAGCCACAGAATTTCTGATTCTTCATCTCATTGTGATGTTGGCCACGATATTGCTGAGCTGGAGTCTGAAGTTGAAGACTGCTGCAACGTCATCCAGCAGCAGTTAACTGAAATACTTACCTTCTTAGAAAATCAGTTTCCGTGTGATAACGTACAAGTTATCAATAACGTGCCTGTTATCATTAATGCATCTGGTAAGTACTGTGTAACAAAAGAGCTGCTTTATAGCGGAACAGGTGCGGCAATTACCGTAACAGCAGATAATGTAAGTATTAACTTTCATAACCATAGCCTTACACTTACAGATCCTAACGCACAAGGCGTTGTGGCTCAGAATGTCAGTGAGTTCACGCTAGAAAATGACATTATTCAAGGCTCTAGCATCTTTAGAACAGCCACAAGTGCCGCAGTTCGCCTCTCAGGTGTTCAAAAGGCAACGCTTACAAACATCTACACTAAAAACACTACTCGTGGCGTAGATATCGTTGATTCAACAGATGTTCATGTAAGACTCTCTAAATTTGAAGCGCATGAAGGAAGAGCGCAGGCTGTGTTCCCAAGCCCTGCAACACTTGCTGGAACTGGCGATGGTGGCGGCGTATGGATAGTGGACTCAAATGGCGTTAGTGTAGACACAAGTAGCTTTGTGGGTGCAGATCTTGGTTTTGACGCAAGCCGTAGCTCATTTGCGATGCACGTAGAGGGTGCCTCAAGAAATATTCAAGTATCAAATAGCACGTTTAATAACTGGCTTGGAACATTTCATATTCTGAATGTTACAGGCATGATTATTGACCACTGCCAGGCTGTAGCCTCTCCAATTTCGAACTTTAACCTTATTCAGATGGGAAGCTGCGATGAAGCAGAACATGCAAATGATGTCATCATCAAAAACTCTAACTTTATCCAGACTACAGCCGTTCAGGGTTTTGATGGCCTGCTTATTCTTGGCGGTTCTGGCTGCATATTAGAAAATGTGCTGGTAGATACTACCTCGCAAGACATTCTTGTTAACCCAGCCTATTTACCATCAGCTTTACATATTGGTACAGCAGGTTGTGACCCTTATACAAATTTAGTAGCCACAAACTGCGTGATTAAAGGGGTAAATGGCCGCACAGTGCATATTGAAAGCGGATCTAACATTGTACTTGATGGCTGCCAAATTTCTGGTGGTACTAATGTAAACGTGTTTATGACATTTGCATCAAGTTGTGTTGTCAAAAATTCTATGATCTTTAATGGCGATAGCGGCTTCTTTTTAGTGGCAGGAGCCGGCACTGGCGGTAATTCCATTGAAAACTGCCAAGTGTTTGACAATACGGTCTACGGTATCCAGGTATCAGATCAAACAAATAACCATGTATCTGGTAATAGTGTGTGGGGAAGCCGCGTAGGTATATACCTCTCATTTGCAGGCTTTACAGAAACATACAACAACACGGTATGCAACAACAGCGTAAACAACTGTCACAACGTAAACCAGGCTCAAACGCCAGGCGCAAGCCCAGCAGTTGTAGGCTCTAACGTGTGCTGTTCACCATAGGGTGAGCATTTGTTTTTTATGGAGTGACTCGCTTTAGCGAGTTTTTGGTGAGGTCGCTTCAGCGACCGTCGTAATAGGCTCGTTACGACGGCCGATAAATCGACCTCACCAAAAACTCGACTTATGTGAGTCACTCCATACCCAGAGACGGTGTACTGAAGCCAAATGCCCATACTTTTTTCGCTTTTGCGTGGAATAGAAGATGTATGATACAATGCTAATTTTAGAACGAAACATATAAAATAAGATACATTATGCCAAGAAAACGTCGCAAAAGCGACGAACCAGAAATAGTCACTCCTCCAACTGAAACTCTCGAGAGTGCAGAAAAACCAAAAAAAGCAGCCTCATCTAAAAAAGGCAATTCAAAACAAGAACGCCTCTTCCAAAACCTGCTTAAAGTTACCTACGAATATATTAAAGGCCGACACTACTCCCCTCAAAATAAAGAATCACTGATTGAGCGCCTCAAAATACATCCTGAACACCTGGAGATTTTTGATCTCGTGTTAAAATACTTAAAAAAAGAAGGTAAAGTCGAAGTTGCCGCTGGCGAAAAACTCATCTCACAAGAAGAATCAGCTAAAGAAAAAATCGTCGTAGGCACCATCAAAATGCATCCACGAGGCTTTGGCTTTGTGGTGATTAAAAATTCGAGTGACCCAGATGTCTTCATCCCAAAACCATACGTAAACCATGCTATCGACGGTGATGTGGTTGAAGTAGCTATTAACTTAGAAGCAGTGTCAGAGCGCGGCCCTGAAGGCAAAGTGCTCTCTATCATTTCTCGCAAAAGAAAGACCCTTGTTGGAACGGTATCAGATATTGGCGATGCCAAAGCATTTGTATTTGCCAGCCTACTAGGTGAAAAGCGCACTGTAGAAGTTCCCAACGTGGACCGCACCTTAAAAGTTGGTGACAGAGTCCTTCTTGATATCACCAAATGGGGAGACAAAGAAGAAGGCGCCAAGGGAGAATTGGCAAAAATTTTAGGCCATATCTCAGACCCTACTACAGATATACCAGTAGCCATCTTAGAAAATGAAATTAGAACAGAATTTCCTCAAGACGCTGTTTTAGAGGCATTATCTTATGGTACACGCGTACGAAAAGAAGACTTAGAAGGCCGAGAAGATTTACGCAATATAGAATGCTTTACAATTGACCCAGATACGGCAAAAGACTTTGATGATGCCATATCTTTAGAACGAGAAAAAGGCAACTGGGTACTAGGCGTGCACATTGCTGACGTATCGCACTATGTAAAAGATAAATCAGCACTAGATAGAGAAGCCTCACTTCGCTGTAACTCTACTTATTTTCCGGCTAAATGTATCCCCATGCTCCCCTCAGAGCTATCAGATAACTTATGCTCATTACGAGAAGGGGTTTTGCGCCTTACTGTGAGCGTATTTATTACCATCGATGATAATGGCGATACCAAAAATTATAGAATTACAAAAAGCGTGATCAAAAGCCAAAAGCGCTTTACCTACAAGCAAGCCAAAAAAGTGCTAGATGGCGAAATGGAAAGTAAGCACAAACCAAAGCTCCATCAGATGGTCGAAGTGTGCTACTTACTGAAGAAAAAGCGCTCAGAGCGTGGTAGCGTGCAGCTTTTTATGCCTGAATTTAAAATTAAGGTAGATGAAAAGGGCGTGCCAGTTGGAACTGAAATCATTGAATATGATATCACCCACCAGCTTGTAGAAGAGTTTATGCTAAAGGCCAATGAAACAGTGGCCGTCGCGCTTACTAAGCAAGGTAAAAACGCTACGTTCCGCGTGCATGAAGAGCCTGCTAAAGAATCGCTTCGTGAATTTTCGGCCCTTGCTTGCGCGTTTGGCTATAACCTGCCTCAAGACCCCACAGGCCAAGACATCCAAGCCTTTTTTGCAGAGATTGATGAAGGCCAAACAGCTCAGTACCTAGCTACAAGCTATATACGCAGTATGCGCCTTGCTTGTTACTCCCCTGACAATATTGGCCACTATGGCTTAAGCCTTGAGTACTATACGCACTTTACAAGCCCTATTAGGCGCTATGTTGATACAATCATTCACCGCCTGTTATTTGAAGGCAACATAGACCGCGAAAAGCTCCAAGAAATCAGTAACGACGCCTCTGAGCGTGAGCGAATTTCTGCAAGAGCAGAAGGCAGCGTCACCTTCTTGAAAAAACTTCGCTTGCTAGAAGCGTGCCACATAAAAGAACGAAATAGAACGTATGAAGCCGTAGTTACTCGAGTTAAACCTTTTGGTATCTCGTTTGATGTGCTCGATTTTATGCTAGAAGGCTTTTTACATGTGTCAGAGCTAGATGAAGACTTCTTTGACTATAGCGAAAAAGAAATGATGCTTTTAGGCCGCTATCAGGGCTTAAGCTATAAGGCAGGCGATAAACTAAGCGTGTCAGTGCGTCATATTGATTTTATCCTGCAAGAGTGCTCATGGCAGCTTATTACCCATACGGGCGATGCCAGTGTGGAAAACCGCAGGCGCAATATGCCGCCCCAAAAAAGCACGCCCAATGACGCAAGACGTGCTGCACGCAAAAAATCCGGCAAAAAAGAGAGCCGACGCTCATCTAAAAGCTCAAAAAAACGATCAGGCAGGAGAAGATAATGGAAGGTATTTATGTAGATGTGCGCGAAAAAGATGAATGGGACGCCGGGCACATTAAGGGAGCCATTCATTGCCCATTAAGCGAAATGAAAAAAGGCAACATCCCCGATCTTCCTACAGACGCAGTCCTCTACTTATATTGCGCAGCAGGTAACCGCTCACAAGTTGCCAAGAAAATCCTCTTAGCTACTCACCCGCTTGCCCAAAGCCTCTCAAAAGGCTACGAAGAGCTTCTAAAAGACATGAAGTCCACCACAGACCGCATCCTCAAGAAAAAAGAAGCCGCCCGCGCCAAAAAAGACCACTTCCGCAAACAAAGCCGTAAATAGCTAAAAGCTTGTACGCTTGACACTAAAAAATATATGTAATGCTATATAGAATGGCTGTTTTATATAGGATTACATATATTTACGCACTTTTACATAGAACATATAGAGGCAATGGACTTACTAGCAATTTGCTTGAAGTGTTGACCGCAAAGTGGGTTATGGGCTAGCCTTAGCAACTTTTTAATAATATGGAGGATGTAAAATGCAGCTATCAGGAGGTTTTTTTACGCCAGGTTCTCAGGACTTGCAGGCTCAATTTCAGTTGCTTCAAGCAAGTATTCAGAATGCTACAGGTCAAGATGTCATCCACTCTGTAGAGATCTTTGCGAAGTTTGCTACCTTAACAAGGACCGGACAGTTATTAGAAACGCTTCAATTCATATATGGCTTCCCCATGAGGGAAGATGAAGCGTGCCGTGTGTCAATAAATTATACAGAAGATTCCGATGACTCTTGGTATGCTAATGAAGCGAATAGATGTCTAGGGTATTTTAAAAAAGATAATCTCCCAGACTTGTCTTTAGATTTTAAGACTATGACAGGAAGTGTAGCAAAAATGGTAAGGGCTTATAAATTTTTTATGGACATGTCTAACCAGCTTAGGCGAGTAAAAGACTTACGAGAGATCACGATTGCTGTTGTCGATTCCAGGTGCCATTCCCATAAAGTAGCGTTTACCGGCAATTTTAAGCTGTGATCAAAGCAACCGCCCATTTTTAGAGCCCGTTCAGGGCGACTGAATAGGCAAAAAAACCATCGGAGCCCGGTTTAGGGCGATTTAATCACGTTATTCAATCGCCCTAAACCGGGCTCTATTTATTATTATATCCTTACCCACCGTTCCCTGCGATCACGGTGGGCTTCTCTCAATCGTCCTCCGGACTCTAAAACAAAAAAACAGGGAGCCGAAACGGTGACCTATCTGTATTTTTTTCTTAGCCAAAAAACTTTTGTTACGACAAAGGGGTTGATGTGCTACTATGCGCCTAAATAGAGGGTGAGTATGAAAAGGTATTTTGTGACGGGGCTGGTGGTGCTTTTGCCCATTGCTTTAACGTACTGGATAATTGGGTTTGTTTTAGGTGTACTGACAGACCCATTTGTTGGGATTTCTGTTGGGGTGCTTAAGCTGTTGGGAGTGCAGTCTAAAGAGGTTTTAGACTTCTGTGGCAAGATTCTTGCCTTTTGCTTATTGTTTGGGCTTATTATTTCTATTGGGGCTATTGGTCGTTATTTCTTCTTTAAGTACCTCTTGGCTATATCTGATGCTATATTGCACCGTATCCCTGTTGTGAGCTCAATTTATAAGACCTCTCAAGAGTTTATTCAGTCGGTCTTTAAGCAAGATAGCACCTCATTTAAGCAAGTGGTCTTGGTGCCTTTTCCGCACCCGGGCGCATTGGCAGTTGGGTTAGTTACTCAAGAGGTGGCAATAAATGGCCGTATGGCGGTTTTTGTGTCTACCACACCAAACCCAACTACTGGGTTTTTACTTATGTACAAACAAGAAGATGTGATTCCTATTAACATGAAGGTAGAAGAGGCGCTCCGCTATATCATTTCTTGCGGTGTGCTTATGCCGCAGATAGAAAAGGTTGATCCCTTGCGCCAGCTAGATGGAATTGTATGAGAAAGAGTTTATTTGTAGGATTTGTCACGCTTCTACCGGTTTTGGTTACCTATATCGTGCTAGCCTTTGCCATACACCTTGTTACTCTCCCTTTTCAATATAGCGTTCGGCTTGTTTTAGAAAATGCTGGGCTTTTTCGAGAAGGTATTGGCGTTTTTACGCAAGATCAGGTAATAGCTTTTTTAAGCAATGTGCTAATTATTGTATTTCTGGTGTGCCTTATTTTTATGGTGGGCTTTGTGGCCGCGCGTGGGTTTCATTCTCTTGGTCTTTACATAGAAAAGGTTATACATAAAATTCCTGTGATTGGCAATGTCTATGGTCCAACTAAAGAATTGATTACGATGCTTTTTCACCCACAGTCTGAAGCCCCTCGCCAGGCAGTATTAGTGCCCTACCCATCCAAAGATCAGCAGACAGTAGGTATCGTAACGTGTGAATTTAGGGCAAAACTCTACGATCATCAAATAGAGCCCGAAGAGTACGTGTCGGTATTTGTCCCCTCTGTCCCAAATGCCACAGGTGGTTACCTTTGCACCTATTTAAAAAATGAAGTTACCATTTTTGACATGCCAGCAGACGAGGCTCTAAAGTACGTAATGAGTTTTGCCAATAAAAGCACACAATCGTAATTGCGATAAAAGAATAAAATCGCTACAATACCCACCCAACTGTTGTAAGGAGTATTCCGATGGTACGCTTGAGCAAGCAAACACGAGATCGCGCGATCTCCCCTCGTAGGCCTAAAGTTAATATGAAAAAAACTGGCCCGAAAAAAGATGCACTGAAAAAAGGCTTTAAAGAGCACGCTAACGCGCTTGCTGGCACACAAACTGTGCAAAATGCCTACATTCCCAAACTGTAAACTGGAGAATTAGAACAATGTCACGTCACCCAAGTTTTGGAAAATCGAACAAGTCCGTTAAAAAGCGTAACGTTTTGAAGAGATTTGAACGTATCGATGCCCTCAAAAAGCTCGGCCGCTGGAAAGATGGTCAAAATACAAAAGTAACTGGTCTTCCTAAGACTCCTATTACTCCGTAATTTTTGTGTACGAAGCTTCGCCTTGAGTTATTTCACGCGCGAAGCTCTTTCTTTTTTGCTGCTTGCGAAAATTTAGATTTGCAAGTATTTTAGCTTCGCGAGTATTGTGAAGGTATTATGAAGCTTCTTATTTCAGACAGACAAAAAGACCTTCCCTTAAAACACGAACGCCAAAAGCTTGAATTGCTTGTCAGTTTAGTGCTGTCGGCCGAAAAGCAGCATTGTGATGAAGTTACCATTCACTTTGTCAGCGCCCCTTTTATCTGCAAACTTCATAAAGAATTTTTTGATGATGCAACAATTACTGATTGCATCACTTTTCCTATGGACACTGACGCCACAGCCGGTTTCTGCTATTTAGGCGATGTTTTTGTCTGCCCTAAACAAGCGATTCTGTATGCTGAAGCCGAAGGCCTAGACCCCTATACAGAAGTGACCCTGTACGTAGTTCACGGCCTCCTTCATCTGCTTGGCTATGATGATATCGACCCAAAAGACCGGGCAAAGATGCGAGCTAAAGAAAAAAAGTACATGAAGCTGCTTGAAAAAACTGGAAATATCTTATGTCAGAAGTAATCGGCTTCATTCTCTTGGCATGTGTAGTTGCATTTTTTGTGATCAAAAGAAAATCATTTTTTAAAAAAACTCACAGTCGAGAGTCTTTAGAAGATCTGTTGCAGGAAATTAGCGAAGGCAACCTTTTAAGCGGCCACGATAAAAAGCTCTTTCAATCTGTACTTTCCTTTAGAGACCGTATTGTGCGCGAAGTCATGGTGCCTCGCGTAGATCTTTTTTGCCTGCCGGAAACAACAACCGTTAGAGAAGCTGCCCGCAGCATGCAAAAGGAAGGTTATAGCCGAGTGCCTGTTTATAAAAACACGCAAGACCACATTGTGGGCGTGGTTTTATATAAAGACATCGTCTCTCGTTATATGGATGCTGAATCAAAAACTGAAGGCAAAGAGTTTTTAGATAAACCCATCGAAGATTTTGTTAAAAACGTACTTTACACGCCAGAAACCAAAAAAATATCTGTCCTGTTGCAAGAGTTTCGCAAAAAGCAGATGCACCTGGCTGTAGTTGTAGATGAATATGGCGGCACTGCCGGCGTTGTGACTATTGAAGATATTCTAGAAGAAATTGTGGGTGAAATTGCCGATGAATATGATGAAGCTGAAGTGCTCGTATTTCCTACAGGGCGGGGAGCCTGGGTTGTTGATGGCCGCATTAACTTACTTGATTTAAGTGAAGAAATAGGCATCAAGGTACCCCAAGAGGGCGAATATGACACCATGGCAGGCTATGTCTTTTACCGCTTAGGGACTATACCCAAAAAAGGCGTTGTACTGCACCATGATGATTTTGATATTGAGATTTTAAGTTCTGGTGATCGCTTTGTACAAAAAGTGAAGATCACTCCCATTGTAAAGAGTTCATGATGACGGCTTTGATTGTAGCAACAGTAGGTATACTCATCATTGGCTTGCTCTATTGGCAGCGAAGTGAAAAGATGCGTAAAATTTCCGTTGCTCAACTTGCTCTAGACCAGGCAGAAGCAAAGGCCAAGATGATTCTTGCTACAGCCACGCTTGACGCCAAAGAAATTGTCATGAAAGCTCAAGGATCAGCTCATCAACTGCGTGAAGATGTTGCTAAGCAAGAGCGCCTTGTACAGAGTAAAGAAGAGGCTCTTTCTCGTGAAAAGACTACTCTAAATCAAAAGCTGCAAGAGCTGCAAAAAAAAGAAAAGCTGATTGACGCTCGTGAGCAGGAGCTAAAAACTAAAAGCCAACTGACAGAAGAAGAGGCTAAAGCACAAATATGGGCCCAAGTCGAAAAAGACTCTGAAAGAGAGTGTCAGCTCTATTTGCTGCATAAACGCCAAGAATATGAAGCCCAGGCGGAAGTTGCAGCTCATCAACTAGTTGTAACTGCCCTGTCACGCCTGCCTAAGAAAGCTTTAAAAGATGCGACAGTGACGAGTATCACCCTTCCAAATGAAGAGATAAAAGCAAAAATTATTGGCCGTGAAGGCAAGAATATAAAGGCCTTCCAGCAGCTTACAGGCGTTACTGTTGTTATTGACGACACACCTGAGACACTTGTGCTCTCATGCTTTGATCCTCAAAGAAGAGAAGTTGCCAAAATTGCTTTAGAAGCACTCATCGATGATGGGCGGTTTTCAGTAGAGCGTATCGAAGAAGAAGTGCAGCTCGCTCAAAAGAAATTACAAGAAAACCTTTTGAAGTATGGCCAGGAAGCAGCTTTAACGTGCAATGTGCATGGGCTTCACCCAAGTTTGCTTGTAACTTTAGGTAAATTACACCTACGTTCTTCATTTGGTCAAAACCTGCTTGAACACTCTGTAGAGGTGGCCAACATCATGGGGCTGCTAGCGGCAGAACTTAAGCTATCTGTTCCAAAGGCTATCCGCATGGGCCTTCTACATGATATTGGCAAGGCACTTGATAGCGATACAAGCCACGCCCTTGCCGGCTATAGACTATGCCTTGATGCGGGTGAACCAGAAGAAATAGCCAATGGAGTGGGCTGCCACCACAACGAAATGCCGGCTGCAACGCTAGAAGCATCGCTTGTAAAATGCGCCGACTACCTATCAGGTGCAAGACTTGGTGCCAGAGCCGAAAATAACGATGGCTTCATGAAGCGCCTACGCGATTTTGAAAGCCATGCCCTTGGCTTTGATGGCGTAAAAGCCGCCTTTGCTGTAGCTGCTGGCCGTGAATTGCAGGTATTTGTACGACCTGAGGTTATTGACGAAGCAGGTGCGGTAGATTTAGCCCGCATGATCGCCAAAAAGATTCAGGGGCTCTCCCCCTCATCTCGAGTTCAAGTTTCCGTCATCCGCGAAACCAAAGCCATTGAATACTCAATCTAAATTTTATCTTATTCTTATTCTTGATCTTTGTCTTATTCTGTTTTTTTGACAGGCTAAAAGCAGAATAAGAATAAGACTAAGAATAAGAATAAGATAAAATTATTTGGCAGAGGTTTGTCTTGAAAAACATTCGGTGTTTAGTGTAAAATTTCGTACACTAATGGGAGAACATTCATGCGTCGATCTATTTGCTATTTTGAACCAAGTTCTATATCTGCAGGCGAAGTAAATACCTGGAAATTCATCTACACTCCCGCAGTGTCCCTGCCAAAAGGCACGCTTTTAAAATTTGATATCTGCAGCAAAGGTCGCTCAATTGACTGGGAAACACCTGAAGTAAGTCTTAAAGAAAGTTCTAATATCATCTACGGTGTATTAGAAAATGGCAAAATCATCCAAGCTCGTGCTGTAGACCTTCCTCAAAGCTATGTGCCGCAGTTTGAATTTGTTATGCCGCAAGAAATTCCTGGTGGTTCAAGTATCACAATTTGCATGGGCGCCCCAAAAGGTAAAGACCCTGTAAAGTTTGGTAATAGGGCTCAGCAGACTATTCAAAGACGCCGTCCGTTCTTACTCTACATCGATCCAACAGGTAAAGGTAACTTCCAAGACCCAGAAACCTTTGGCGTAGATATCAAGGGCAATATTTTGCACACGATACGCATACTCTCCCCTTCTGTCACTACCAAAAACCGCCGCTTTGATGTGGTCTTGCGCTTTGAAGATGAATTTGGCAACTTAACCAATAACGCACCAGAAAGCACACTGATCGAACTTAGCCACGAAAATTTGCGCGAGAACCTCAAGTGGAAGCTCTTTGTGCCAGAAACCGGCTTTATAGCCCTTCCTAACCTCTACTTTAATGAGCCTGGTGTCTATACAATTGAGCTCACTAACGTAAAGACCAAACAAAAATACCGCTCATGTCCTATCAAATGCTTTGGCCATGATATGAAAAACCTCTTCTGGGGTGTGCTACATGGTGAATCTGAGCGTTTTGACTCTACAGAAAATATTGAAAGCTGCTTAAGACATTTTCGCGATGAAAAATCGATAAACTTCTTTGCGGCATCTCCTTTTGAAAATGTTGAAGAGACTTCAAACGATACCTGGAAGCTTATTTCTCAAAATATAGAAGAGCTTGATGAAGAAGAACGCTTTGCAGCACTTCTAGGTGAGCAGTGGATTGGCGAGCCCAAAACAGAAGGTATCCGCCAAATTCTATTTGCTAAAGGCGAAAAAGGTATTTTACGCAAAAAAGACCAGCGCTCAAATGCCCTCAAAAAGATCTACAAGCTCTTTTCACCAAAAGAAATGATCTCTATCCCCTGCTTCACAATGGGTAAAGGCTATGAATATAACTTCGATGATTTTAACCCAGATTTTGAACGTGTTGTAGAGATTTATAACGCTTGGGGCTCATCTGAATGCACAGCAAAAGAAGGCAACATTCGCCCAATCAAAGGCCCTGCTAAAAAAGGCGTTGTAGAAACAGCTGAAGGCTCATGTTTGAAGGCACTTCTTGATGGCAAACGCTTTGGCTTTGTAGCAGGTGGTTTAGATGACCGCGGTATCTATGCTGACTTCTTTGACAACGACCAAGAGCAATACTCCCCTGGTATGACGGCTGTATTTGCTGAAACACTCTCACGATCAAGTGTCTTTGAGGGCCTATACAACCGAAATTGCTACGCAACAACTGGCGAGCGCATTATTGTGGGCCTTAATTTAGCGGGACTGCCAATGGGAAGTGAAATTGATGGCGCTCAAAAGCCAGGTCTTGCAGTAAACCGCCACCTTACGGGATATGTTGCAGGAACTTCCGCGTTGACAAAAGTGGAGCTTATCAGAAATGGCAAAGTATTAAAAGAATACACGCCAGATTCTCAGTTTCTTGATTTTACCTACGATGACATGGATAACTTGGCTGATTGCTGTATCTTAAGCCAAGAAAAGAAGCCGTTTGTGTTTTATTACTTACGAGTTGAGCAGGCAGATGGTCACATGGCCTGGACTTCTCCTATCTGGGTAGACTTTAAAGATACAGGTATTCGCCTTGTAGATAAAAAGATGGCAAAAGAAAAATCAGATGCCCCTAAAGCTGAAGGTAAAGAAAAAGCTGTGAAAGCAAAAGCTGTAGCGGCTCCTGTTAAAAAAACGGCTCCAAAGGCAGTTGCTGTTAAAAAGCCTGTTAAAAAGAAGTAGATTGACAAATTTGATGTTTAACAGTAACATTATTCGAATTATGGAGAATTATAATGGCTAGATTACATTTTCAAAATACAGGCGATGAAGTAGAAATAGAAGATAATGGTTCTATTGCCGAAGTATGTGAAGAAGCGGGTGTTCCTTTTGCATGTACAGAAGGCGTTTGCGGAACATGTATAGTAGAAGTTATTTCAGGCCATGAAAATTTATCAGAGCCAACTGAAGCCGAGATTGATTTCTTAGGTGAAACAGGAACTCGTAAAGAGCGTATGTGCTGCCAAGCTAAAATCAAGCAAGGCCTTGTAACAATTTCATTTTAGGAAGGTAATATGCCATGTAATCAAGGGCCATGTAGCCAAGGATCTTGTTCTAGCGAGACAAGTACTAAAGAACCAAGTAATAGGACGACAATTTCGCGCGAAATGACGATCAACGAAATTTTTTCGACATTTCCTGCTAAAGCACAAAAGCTTGCGCAAGAACTGACACGCTCTGGCCTAAACTGTGTTGGGTGTTCTGCCTCTACTTGGGAAACTGTAGAATCAGGCGTTCTTCGCCACGGCATGAACGAACAAGATTTAACCGATCTTCTGAATAGACTAAATGCTGTACTTAAGCATGAATCAGACCCAAACACCATCACCCTTACTGCTAACGCAGCAGAGGTGTTTAAGCGCATTGCAAGCTCAGAAGGTAAAGATGGTTGGGCCTTGCGTTTTGATGAAAAGCCAGCCGGCTGTAGCGGTTTTGAGTATGTTCTTGGCTTTTCTGAAAAGCCGAGTGACAATGATGTTATCTATAACTCAAACGGCGTAGAAATTCACGTATATAAGCAGGCTCTCGGCCGCCTTCAAGGCTGCGAGATCGACTACGTAGACGGCCTCCAATCAGGCTTCAAGATTGACAACCCAAATGCAAGATCCTCTTGCGGCTGCGGCACAAGCCACGGCTACTAAAATAACACATGCATTTTCACTCTCGAATGAGAGTGATGAAAGGTATTCCCAGGGCATTCTTCGAATGACCTGGGCCTCGAGTTTGGACATTTGTAGCTTGTGAGCGTAAGCTCGCTCTGGAGTGCGGTAATTTTTTACCGCTTTTAATTTTTGAGCACACACCGATTTAACAATAACTTCCACAACTTAGACGAACGTTCAATACTTGGGCTTTCCCACTTGTGTCATAGTGTGGGGCTATTGTATGTTTTGGAGGCTATCGTAGATAGAGTGTATAGTCAAAAATTAAGAGCGGTAAAAAATTACCGCACTCCAAAGCCTTCGGCAAATGTCCAAACTCGAGTCCCAGGGCATTCTTCGAATGACCTGGGCTACCTTTCATCACTCTCTTCGAGAGTGAAACACAAATTATTTCGCTACGTTAGTTGTAGCTGCGGCTGGTTGAGCATCACGGATGATGATCTCAGCTGGAGGAGGCGTCATTGCCTTGTAGCCAACTGCGCTGATGATGCCAAAGAGCGATGCTGTTGATAGAAGAGATGGACGTAGTGTAACAAGGCCAAGAACGCCAATTGCTACGCCTGTAACTGCAAAGGCAGTGCAAACGGCAGGAGCGAACTTGTCGATAACAGCGTTAGCACGTGCTTTGGTTACAGTTTTTGCAGCTTCCCATTCCTCACCTTCGAATGTAGCATTTACGGCACTTTTTGCTACTGGAGCTATTGTATAAATAGCTTTGGCAGCTAAAAATGCGCCTGCTAAAAAGCGAAGTGGGCTAATGCTTGTAAGCATGCTCATAGTAGCTAGAGTTTCTGGTACTGCGCGCGCAATTTTTTCTGCGGCTGGGTGTAGACTTTTGGGTAATTCACTTTTTAGAAAAGTTACTGCACGGTTTTCATACGTTTTAAACGTTTTATGTGCGTCTTTTACATACTTTGATGCAGTATTGTATACATTATTATATGTATCTTTTACTGATTGAGGAATTGCATTGCTAATTGCTGCTACTGTCATGGATTATCTCCTTGTTATGGTTGTTTATTGTTATTATATCTTCTTGTGCGTAAAGATTTAATAAAGAGTTTAACTGATTTTTTCTTTTTACACAACGTAACATAAGTAACTTTTTAAATAAGAGCTTTCCGGGTGATAGATATTCAGTGGATGGTCAAAGGCTAGTCTATTTTTTTGTATGATGCGTAAGTCCCGTTTTGCCTCTCGGCTTGCATGGAAGAGCATTTTACAAAAAAGTTCTTCATCTACGTGATAACTACAAGAACAAGTAAGTAAAAGAGAATTTTTAGGCATTTTAGCAAGCGTTGTTCTATTAATTTCTTGATATCCTTTTATTGCTTTAGGAATATCGGATTTACGCTTGGCAAAGGCCGGTGGGTCAAGAATAATAAGATCGTAGTTAAGCTCTTGGGTGCGTAAAAAATCAAAGCAGTCGGCAACATGCTCAGAGTGTCTTGCCTCTTCAAATTTGTTCAGCTCCATATGCTTTTTGGTTTGTTCAATAGCCTCTTTGGAGATATCTACAGAGACGCAGTGTTTGGCATTGCCCTTTAGAGCGTGGCAAGAAAAGGCGCCTGTATAGCTAAAGCAGTTCAGCACGCGTTTTTGGTCTGATAGCTCTTGAATAAGACGTCTCATTTCACGTAAATCCTGAAAAAATCCGGTTTTTTGGCCTTTAAGCGGGCTTACAAGAAATTTTAGGCCGTCTTCAAAGATGGCAATATCGTCCTGAGGTGTGCCATATAGTGTTTTGCGGCATTCATTAAGGCCTTCTTCTTTACGAGAGGCACTGGTTGATGACTCGTAAATCCATGAAGGATTGCAGGCTTTTTGTAAAATATCGACAATAAAATCTTTTAATTTATCCATGCCAAGTGTTGATATCTGTATTACCAGGACATCATTATACTGGTCTACAATCAGTCCTGGGCAAAAGTCCCCTTCGGCATTAATGAGGCGGAGCGCATTCGTGCGCTTTGTTCCCATCAGAGTGTGTCTCAAGGCTACAGCTTGCTCAATATGGCCTTTAAGGGCTGTTTTGGCGTCAGTAGCATCAAATGACAGCATGCGCCCTGTTATGCTAGAGCGTCTATTAAAGTAGCCATAGCCCAAATGAACGTTCGTGCTTGAAACTACTTCTAGAAGGTCTCCATCAGTAAATTCCGGCAGTTTGGCAATAGCGCCAGAAAATATCCATGGGTGACGAGCTAAGACTGATTTTTCTCTTGTTGCTTTAAGTATAACTTTCACGTTGTGATCTCTTATAAAGTAGCTGTGAGTAGGCAAAAAATATTGAGGCTATAGCTGCAAGCAGCGTAACAAAATACAGCGGATAAAGCCTAGAAATACCCGCTATAAACGACCCCATAATAGGGGCAATAATATAGCCCCAGTTTTCTACGCTATAGACGATGCCCTGGACGGCGCCTTGATTTGAAGATACCCCTTGAAGGGAAAGGCGAGCCTCAATGCATGTGTTAAGGATAGAAAAGCAAAAGAGCACGGCAAAAAACCCTAGAAACCATAGAGGCCCGGCGCTTGTGAATGATAACAGCACTGTTATGGTGCAGAGCATAGCTAAAAGCGGCCCAATGAGCTTTGCTACACGATCAGCATAGCGCACCAGTATAAACTGGTTTACGGTGTAGGCAAGGCCTACAAGTGAGGCAAAGTAGTTTACAATGGATGGGTTGTCGCCCAGCGTTTCAAAAAGCACAAACGGGGTAAATTTAATAAACACAGAGTAGCCAGTAATGAGCAGAACAAAGGCTATTAATAGCGGATAATTTTTACGTACAAGTGTTTTTAAAAGAGTAAATGTAGGGTTTGGGAGTATTTGGCAGTTAATAGCTGGTGGCAGATTTGCGTGAATATCTGGGAATGAAAAACTATAGATAAAACAAGAAAGCGATAAAAAGCTTGAGAAGCAAAAAAGTGGCGTATAGCTAGATTCGTTAAGTAAAATTTTAAATATAAATGCACCAAGTAAAGGAATAGTAAGCTTGACTACCCCCTTTAAAAAAGCAAGTTTGCCAAATTCCTGTACGCGAACCTCTGGTTTTGTAAGACCCGCTATAAGTGATTTACCAACGGGAGCGGCACACCCAACCATGCCCGGAATACACAAGGCAGTAATTCCCAGCCAATAGGAATGAAAAAAGGCTGCAACGCCTAAAAGCAGGTAGCAGACACTATTGGCAAAGTGGATTTTACGTAAAACGGATATTTTAGATGAGCGTTGATCCAGCTGTCGGCCAATATAAGGCGATACAATCATGAGCAAAAATGGGTAAATCCCCACTAAAAGCGCATAGGCCCAAAGGCGCGTGTTCATCGAGTAAGACGCATCAAGTAGCCCCCTAGTCTCATCTAGCCCAAGCAAGATGATATAGGGAGCTGCAAAAAAGTAGGCAATGAGCTCAACGCTCAAAATAAGTCGTAATCTGCTAGCAATCATGCCAGAGAGTATATCTTATTTTCTCTTTGATCAAAACAAATAAAAAAGAAAATTTACATTCCTACTGCCGGAATATCTTTTAAGACAAAAGAACCGGCAAAAGTTTTAAAGTCGCTATCTAGGTGCGAGTCATCGCGGTTCATTGCAGTAAGTACTATAAGCATTTTATCGGCCACAATTACTTTGCTACGAATTTGTGAGTCTTTGCTGTTAATAGCAAAATCAAGTGCCGGAAAGTTAAGATACGTGCTTCTTTCTTCGTTTTTCAATTCGTTTTTAGTGTTTGATCCCATTGCGCCATTTTTTACAGCTTCTAATACATCGTCAACAGAACCCATTTCATATGACTGTGGATACTGTGTAAGGCTTATCATGTAGACATTTCCTTCACGATCTTGTGAGAGGTATACATCATACTTTGTAAATTCATCACCCTTTGGATGCGCCTCTGATACATGCTGAGGGATAGCAGGAAGCAGCACTTCAAAACGGCCGCTTTGTGGCTTAAACATCTTCCAGACCGCTTTATCGTGTGTGGTAGCTCCAATTTGTGAATGATCTGATTTGCTTGTGATGGCACCATAGGTAAGGGCTCCAAATACTGCTACAGCTCCAATCGCTAACCACTGATTTCGTGTTACCATTTTAAAATCCCTATTTCATGAGTTTTTGTGTATCGTAAGGATTTTTATTTTTTTGCAAAGTGTTTTTTGCTGCTTGACTCAGAAACCTCATATTTGCTTTAACTACAACTTAAAATGAATACGACGGGAGATCCAATTTAATGAAGCTTACACACACAAGTGCACTACTGCTGCTGGCTACAACATGCTTTACAGGCTGTAAATTTGGCTCTTCACCTCATGCAAATGGGATTGCAGGATTTAGTAAAGTTCAAGAAATTCGCCTTCCGGCAGTAGATAAGACAAGTAATTTAGATCCTCGCTATTCTTGTGGTCTTGCCTCTTGTAACATCTCTCGCATGCTCTTTGAGGGGCTTACCTACATCGATTCTAACGGCAAAATTTTTCCTGGTGTTGCCAAAAATATCCACATCTCCCCTGATTTACTCACCTACACATTTACTTTTCGTGATGCAAAATGGTCTAACGGCCAAGTGATAAAGGCATCTGATTTTGAATACGCCTGGAAGTCATCTCTTAACCCAGATAAAAAAGCGCCTATGGCATATCTGCTTTTTGCTATCAAGGGTGCCAGAGGCTATTTTGAGGGCAAAAATGAGCTGCAGGATATAGGTGTTCAGGCACTAGATGATAAAACTCTTGTGGTAACGCTAGAGAATCCATCGTCATATTTTTTACAGCTTACAGCAACTCCTGCGTACTTTCCGGTTAATCAAGAGTGGGCAAATGGTGATACGGCCAAGTGGGTATGTAACGGCCCATTTAGCGTGGCGTCATTTGTGCCAGATCAAAAATTAGAATTAGTGCGCAACATCCACTACTGGGCAAACACTACAGTAAAACTTGATAAGGCCCATATTAGCTTTACAGAAGATCCTCTTGCTGTAACCGACTTTCAAAAAGGAGACCTTGATTGGGTGGGCTCTCCCCTTACAACACTAGGAGAAGCCGGGCAAGCAGCTCTTAAAGAAAAGAACCAATTGATGTTTGCCCCAGCTGCCGGCACACAGTTTTTACGCTTAAACGTTGCCCATGCGCCGTTTTCTAACGTAAAGTTTAGAAAAGCCCTCATGCTCTCATCCGATACGCAAAATATTGTCACAACTATTATGAAAGGCTCACAAGCACCTGCTGGCTCTTTAGTGCCTCCTGGCATAGGCTTAGATGCCAAAGCTCCAACATATGATGTACATCAGGCAGCTATACTTTTTGAAGAAGCCCTTCTTGAGATGTCTATGACACGTAATGACCTTCCTGATCTTACTTTTACATTCATGAAATCAGAGCGCATGCAGAAAATTGCTCAAAGCTTGGTTCAAAACTGGAAAACGGTTTTGAACATTGAGGTAGCAGTAAAAGCAGAAGACTCTGGCGTATTTTATGATGACCTATTTAAAAGTAACTACCAGATTGCCGCAGGCTCCTGGTTTGCAGACTATTTTGACCCGATGAGCTTCTTGTCAGTTTTCCAAAATCAAGACAACGGCATAAACTGCACAAACTGGTCAAACCCAGCCTACACTGACCTATTGAATACATCAAACCTAGAAATTGATCCTACAAAACGTATGGCGCTTCTCCAGCAAGCCCAAGACGTCCTTATGCAAGATGCCCCAATCTTGCCGCTCTTTCACTTCGTATTTGCCTACGGCAAAAACGATCGCCTCGAGCACTCCGTACTCTCCCCCATGGGCATGCTCAACATCGAAGACGCCTACTTCATCGACCCTCCCAAGGAAGACAAGAAGTAATTCGATTAGCCTATAGAGGTTGTGAAAAAGAACAAATTTGTGTGCCGGAGGCACAAGTTTAACAATAGCCCATAGAGGATGTGAAAAAATAGAGATCCAGGCGATTTCGCCGATCTTTTTTGCATCTTTCAAAATTTAGCCCCGCCCAAACCGGCACCTGGACGGTTCTGGCG
>JAJFUY010000182.1 GCA_021372185.1 Chlamydiales bacterium
ATTGCGGAAATTCACTCACAGTCAAACTTTGCGGCCTCATCAGTTGTGCCAATGCCAATGCAGCATGAGCAACCAGAAGAAGCGCCAAGCCGCCTGCCAGAGGCCTTCACGATACTCATATCGCTTGCATCCTTACTTGCCGCCTCATTCTTCTTCTTTTTTGGCGTAATAATTAAACTCTTTTCTACCAATGGAAGGTTTGTTTTAGAGTGGAATGTGGGGTGCTGGCCTTATTTTGTGGGTTCATCGCTTGTGCTCCTTGCTCTCGGACTCTATACCCTCTCCAACCTCGACCAAGACTAACCGTCACCAAGTTTTTCCTTGTCCGTGCCCGATTTGTTTTGTTTTTCACCTTCGTAGAGGGTGATGTATTAGAGTCCTTTAGGACGACTGAGTGAAGCCCACCGTGACCGCTGGGAACGCTGGGAATAGGATCTGTAGAAAATGGAGCCCGGTTGAGGGCGATTGAATCACGTATTGAATCGCCCTCAGCCGGGCTTCAACTTAGCATATCCCTTTCCCACCGTTCCCTGCGGTCACGGTGGGCTTCGCTCAGTCGCCCTGGCAGGCTCTAGAACAAAATACAAATCGTGCACGCACGTGCAAGGGCACGGGAAATGCATTAGGTTAAAAACACTTCAAGAGTAGCGTCAAAACCCAATTTCTGAACAAGTTCGTCAAGGGCGCCAGCCTCCACAAAAGATGTGACGGAATCGGCCTCAACAAAAAAACCTGCCCGTTCGTCAAATAGCCCTGGGGTCACAATCATATTTCGAGCAGGGCCTGTATCGGTTTTTTGGCTTATGAGAAATTTGGTGTCTTTTAGATCGCTTGGTTTCCATACGAGAAAGCTGCCAATTGGCAGATCTTGACTATTCTGTAAGTCTTGATCAAAACCCGCTAAGGTTGATGGAAGCTTTAGATGGTCAGGAAGTGCCTCCATAATAGTGTCTACACTAATGGGAGCTACTGTGGGAAGTGTGGCTAATGCCGCTGTCCAGCGCGTGAGAGCTTGAGATGCTGTTGGACGGGCACTTGGAGGTGCAATCATATCTGTTAGGAGCTTTTGGAAGTCTTGTCCCATGTCTTTGCCAATCAAATTCAATACTTCAGCAATAGCTGGGTTGTTTGCAGGATGCTTACGGAGGGGATGAAGAGAATTATCTACCAGATTACTTGGGTAGGTCATCCCTATAAATACTTCCTTCTCGTCAAAAACATATCCTGTACAGCAGAGCTTATTAAATTCTTTTTTCCAGGGGGAGTTTGTGGCATTTTGGTCATTAATTGCCGTATAGTAGGTTTCTATAAGAGATAAACCAACCGCAAAGACATCCTGCTTTTCTAAGAGGAGTTTTTTTTCTTTGGTGTTATTCAAGTGTTCATCTTGTCGGGCAGCATCGATGGCAAGCATGTATGTGAATGTCCCCTTGGGTGGTTCTTTGGCAGATGTTGTGGCTATGCCAAAGTCAGCTAGCACCCATTCTGGCTTGCCGTCACTATCAAGCTCTATGCCTATATTTTCGGGCTTTATATCCCGGTGGTATATGCCGGCTTTATGGCAGGCTACAAGGCCTGTTAGTAAGTCTAAACCACCATTTGCACGACCTAGGTTAGTTTTTAGGCCTAAAGAGGTTTTAGCCTCATTATCTAACTTGAGTATATTTTGTGGTTTTAAATCAGTCTCGTAGCCTGGTACTAAATACCCATACTGTTTTTTATCGGATGCCCAATCTTTAATGCTAAAAATACCGTAGGGAGGTCTTTGTACACCTCTTGCTTTATGAAGACGGGTAGTCATTTTTACTTCACGTTCTAAATCTTCTGGTACTGAGTCTGTCTTATCAAATCCGGTTTTTTTGAGAATATGAACGTTTACTTTTAAAAGTATTCCAGCTTTATGAACGGCTCCGTAGCTTCCTTGACCAATCACGGTTTTATTAATATTCTGAGCCGTTACTTTGTAGTTTCTTCCCATCTCTAATGTTCGGTCAATTCCGCCAATTTTAATTTGCACTACTTTGCGAACTTTAAAGGGGGATATGAGGGATTCTTCTTTAACTTTGGTAAACTTGGTTCTAATTGAGTTATCAACCTTTTCTAAGGTGGCAATTGCCTCATCAACTTGCGCGATTTCATCAACGGTAAGAGGTTGTTTTTTGATGCTCTCTAAGTGAGCAATCATGTTGGCTCGTAGAGTTTCTTTTAGCTCAGACTTGGGAGATTTAAAGATATTTAAAAATGAGGCTAAGCCAGATGTCTTTTGTTTGGGATGAGACTGTATGGATTTACTCAATAGCGGGTTTATGTGGCTATCTTTTTTAAACCAGCCACTAATACGTGCCCTAAGGCCAGAAAAAGGCCCTGAAGGCGAGGCTTTTGGTTTTTGAGGGGGTAAATCAGGGGGAAGAGGTGGTGGTGTTGAATCAATTTTAGCCATGAGAGCACCCTAATGTAATTTTAAACTTATTTTTATTATACATTAGGGGGTGTAAATATGCAATTACTAGCGATTTTGGTTTTGTCGCTCTTGTTCAGCTCTTCTTTCTTGCTCTAATTCTTGTTGACGAATGTCATCTTGGCGGTTTTGGAACTGGCGATTGTCATACGCACGCTGCTGGCGTTTAATATCATCACGACGGTTTTGAGCGGCCCTATCAGAGGCAGCATCAGCTGCAAGAAAGCTCGTCAATCCCAAAAGAAACAGGCTAAAATAGCGGGTCATAACATAACTCCTTATAAGAATGTTTTTATCCCCGAGCCATATCACCTTTTCCAAAACAAATACATAAAAAAAACAGAAAGGCAGGATATGCAAGCGATCATGTTTTGTTTTAGAGTCCTTCAGGACGACGCAAGCGTTGCCCACCGTGACCGAAGGGAACGGTGGGAATAGGTATAAAGTTCCTTGGAGCCCGGCTGAGGGCGATTGAATCAAGCTATTCAATCGCCCTTAGCCGGGCTCCAATCACTCTCCACATTATCCCCACCGTTCCCTTCGGTCTCGGTGTGCTTTGATCAATCGCCCTAAAGGGCTCTAGAAACAAAAAAGGCAGGATCTGGCGGGGTGTTTTATCCTGCCAGATCCTGCCTTTCTTGTTATTTTTTGTTTTCTTTTTTAGGTTACAGCAAGTTCGTCTTTGGTGATGCCGCAGCATTTTTTGTATTTTTTGCCGCTGCCACATGGGCAGTCATCATTGCGGCCAACTTTTGGGCCGGCAATCATGGGGCTGATGGGGAGATGATTCATTCTTTCATCATCACCTTCTTCTTCGTCATATTCGCCATCTTCTATGTCATCTTCATCGATGTCAGATACTAGTGAGCGGCCTGTTTCGAGGTTGAGCTCAAGAGGAATTGGGCGCTTTTGCTGGAACATATGGCTTGGGAACATTTCAAATTTAAAGAGAGCAAGCGCCATTTGTTCTTTAAGAGCGAGAGTAAAGCTTTCAAAGAGGTTAAAGGCTTCGTGCTTAAATTCCATAAGAGGGTCTTTTTGACCAACAGCTCGAAGCGATACATCAGAGCGTAAGTGATCCATTGCAAGCAAGTGTTCTTGCCACAGATTATCAATTGTACGAACCATGATATTGCGCATAGCATCGTTTAAAATCTGCTGTGGGTTAAAGTCTGGGTGCTGGATAAACTTGGTAGCCTTTTCTTTTTCTAGATCAATCTTGAGCTTAAAGGCAGATAAGATTTTATCTTCTGCACGAGCAATAAGTTCTGCTACATCGGCTCTATCGTCATCAAAAAAGCCTGGTTCAAATGAAACAGGAGTATGTTCTGATAGCCAGTATCTAAAGCCTTCTGGATTCCACTGCTTAGAGCGGCTCTTAAAGAAGGTTTCAGCGCCCATGTGAACTAAGCTTGACAGCATTTCGCACGCAAGAGCATAGCCATCTGTTGTGTGGAGCATATCGTAGCGGAAGGAGTATATTTCCTGGCGCTGCTTGTTCATCACATCATCATACTCAAGTGTGTGCTTACGGATGGTGTAGTTGCGGCCTTCAATACGCTTTTGAGCAGTCTCAATGGAGCGGTTTAAGATAGGAGCAGAGATTGGCTCGCCATCTGGTGGTCTAAACTTTGTCAGTAGCGCAGTAAGTGATGGAGAGGCAAAAAGACGCATAAGTGGGTCTTCTAACGATATAAAGAACTTAGAAGAACCAGGGTCGCCTTGACGGGCGCTACGGCCTCTTAGCTGGCGGTCAGTACGTCGTGACTGGTGACGTGTTGAGCCAATAACATGTAAGCCACCGATTGCAGCTACACCCTCACCTAGTTTAATGTCAGTACCACGGCCTGCCATGTTAGTAGCAATGGTGATACCGCCACGTTGGCCAGCAAGAGAGATAATCTCAGCTTCTTTAGCATGGTTTTTAGCGTTAAGCACTGTGTGCTCAAGGTGGTTAAGCTTTAAAATACGAGCAAGTTTTTCAGATACTTCAACAGACTCAGTACCCAAAAGAATTGGACGGCCAAGAGCGTTAATTTCGCGGACTTCTTTTAAGATCGCATTATATTTTTCACGCTCTGTCATGTACATTTCGTCGTTAGCATCGGTTCGGATGCAGTCTTTGTAGGTTGGAATCTGCAGTACATCAATTTTATAAATTTCTTTTAGCTCGTGCGCTTCAGTAATAGCAGTACCCGTCATACCAGCTAGCTTGTCATACATACGGAAGTAGTTTTGCAGCGTGATGGTGGCAAAAGTTTGTGTTTCTTTTTGGATAGACACATTTTCTTTTGCTTCAATCGCCTGGTGGAGGCCATCTGAAAACCTACGGCCTGGCTGTGGGCGGCCTGTGTTTTCATCGATGATGATGATTTTATCGTCATCTACAATGTAGTCTACATCGTTTTCCATCAAGAGGTGAGCACGTAAAAGCTGTCTTAGGTTATGTGAGCGCTCTTTTCTTAGGGCGTCTTCTTCTTGTAAGTCGAGCTTTGCTTTAAGTTTATCTTCTTCAGATAGGTCAGGGTTTTGATCGACAAGTAAAAACTCATGGCCAAGATCGAGCATTACAAAGTCATCTTCTTTGCCGCCGCACTCTTGCCAAGCATTGATGCCTCTATCTGTAAGCTCATACTCATTGCCTTTTTCATCCACGGTGATAAAAAGGTCAGCTAGTATTTTGGCGCGCTCGTCTTTATTTTGTTCTGAGTAAAAGTATAAATCCCACTTGTCAATAGCGTGTCGCATAGCCGGATTTTCTTTTAGGCGCTTTAAAATCTTGTGGCGCGGCATACCTTTTCCTACAAGCCACATGGTTCTGAGGGCATTTTTCTCAGCTTCAGAAAAGGATTTTTCGTCCATTTCTTCATCGTTTGATCGAGCATCAAGTACGCGCTTTGCCTCTGATGCCATTTTGCTGCAGAGGTCGCGCTGCTTTTGTACGAGTTGAGATACGCCATCTTTAAGCGTATCATAAAGCTGTCTTGTAGAGTTTGACGGGCCAGAAATAATAAGCGGAGTTCTTGCTTCATCAATCAAAATTGAGTCAACTTCGTCGATAAGAGCAAAGTGGTGGCCGCGCTGCACAAGCTCTTCTTTGCGCATAGATAATGAGTTATCGCGCAAGTAGTCAAAGCCAAATTCAGACGCTGTTCCGTAGACGATATCGCACTTATAAATCTCTTGGCGCTCTTCGTAGGGTAGTTCTTGAGTAATAACGCCGGTTTTTAGACCAAGCCAGCGGAAGATTGAACCAACCCATTCACAGTCACGGTGAGCTAGGTAGTCGTTAACAGTAACGATGTGTATAGGCTTGCCTGTAAGGGCATTTAGGTATAAAGGCATTGATGCTGTGAGCGTTTTACCTTCACCAGTTTGCATTTCGGCAATATAGCCTTGGTGTAGAGCAATAGCACCTTTTAGCTGCACATCATAGGGGATCATGTCCCATTTTTGATCGTATCCAGATACGTGAATGTCTGTTCCACACATCCTTCTGCAGGCATTTTTTACCACAGCATAGGCTTCTGGAAGGATAGAATCAACGCTTGCACCATTTTGGATGCGTTTTTTGAATTCTTCTGTCTTGGCGCGCAGCTCTTCGTCAGTTAGAGCTTGATATTTTTGCTCGAGAGCATTTATCTGATCTACAATTTTGTCGTATTTAGCGAGTGTTCGTTGTTGTGCAGTGCCGAATAGTCTTTTTAAAAATGAAAACATATACCCTCTAGTGCCTCGTATAATTCTTACTGATAATACTAGATTTTACGAATTGATGCAAGGTTGGTAATTGCGGGCATTTCAGAAAAACTATACAATGGCCACACAACTGAGGATTCTTGTGCTAACCAACGATTTTAGCTGGTCATTTTCTCGAGCCAACCTGTATAGCGAGTGCCAAAAAAGGTACTGGTATACCTACTATGGGTCGTGGGAGGGCTGGCCAAAGACCCCGTGGGATAAGCGAAAACAGATTGACCCACTAGCATCATACCTCTATGCCCTCAAGCAGATGCAAAATATGGCTACCTATGTTGGGTCTACAGCGCATGAGGCTATTGAACACTTTTTAAAAACAAAAGCTCCATTTACGTTAGAAGCCCTTGTAGACCACGGCAAAAAGGCCTTTTTAGAAGGTATAGAAGAAGCAAAAACTGAAAAGTGGAAAATTTCGCCCAAAAAGCACTCAAACCTCTTTGAATACTACTATAACGAGCCCCCAACGGCTCTTCAGCTAGAAGAGGGGCAAAATAAAGTAACACTTTGTCTTGAAAATTGGTACAACTCACCCGTGGTGCAAAAACTTGCCTATCACCCTGATACGCGTTGGTTGAGTATTGAAGAGTTAGCATTTTTTCAGCTGGCAGGTAAGTATAAGATTGTGGTGGTGGTAGACTTTGCACTCATGTGGAAAGACTTGGCCATTTTATTTGACTGGAAGACAGGTGAAGAAAGCGATAAAACCCAAGAGCAGCTCTATCTTTATGCCCTATTTGCAAACCGCGTCTGGAATATCCCATTTGATAAGATTATCCTCAGCCCATTTTATCTATCCAAAAACAAGTATATAAAGTTTGGGGCAACAACACCTGAACCGCTTGAGCTTACCAAAATAGAAGCGCTAGAAAAAGAGATAGAAGCAAGCTGTGACAAGCTATCAGTCCTGCATGCAGTTCAAGATCCTAAAGAATTTGCCTATACAACCGAAAGAACGCGCTGCAATCGCTGCCCTTTTAAAGAGCTCTGTCAGGGCGTAAACTATCAAGAGTGCTCTCGTGATGAGCTAAAATTACAAATTGCAGGGGCAGTTGTATGAAATTTCTAAAAGTGAGTTTTGTTGCGCTTTTTTGTTTGGCAGCCTACACAGGGTATTGGTTTATTCACGCTCGTGAAATTGAAAAAGCCATCAAAGCTGAAATTGCCGACTGTTCTGATGTGGTAACTATTACGTATGATTCCATTCAAAAACGAGGCTTTCCGTTTTCTATCCAGGTTGCCCTCATTAATCCTAAAGTTCAGGTTATTAATGAAGCCATTTCTTTTACTTTAGAGGGTAATTTACTAGGCCGCTGGAATGTGCTTGGAAAGCTGCAGGATATTGACCTTACAGGAAAAAGCCGCTTTGAGCTGCCGGTAGTTGATGATGGTGTTGTAAATACCATTCATTTTGAAGGTAATGCTGTAGCCGAAGTTGATTCTATCAAAACAATGGCTGATAAGGGCATGCTTCGTATTACTGATGGGACGATGCACTGCACGCAAGATGTTGGCGATGTTGGTGTAAAATTTGACCTGATCACTCTTTCTTATGATGTAAAACATCCAACACCTGATCGCGCACTTATTGATCTTTTTGTAGATTTTAAGGGCGGCAAAGCTTTAGTAAAAAGTGTGGGTGAAGTTATAGAGCCAATCGATTTTTATAATGCTGTAGCCGGAGCAGTAGCAGAAAAGAGCGGTAAAGATAATGCCACATTTACACTGAAGTTTGATCTACCAAGTATGCATAAATGTAGGCAGATACAAGCTGACCCTATGATTTTGTACAACGAGCCATTTCCGTCTATTGGAGTGCATTTAGAGGGCTTTAATTCATCTAACCAACTTGCCAACACAAGTATGAAGGGCCTGTTCACCATTAATGAAGATGAACATAGAAATGTGAACATTCACGTTGATGTGGATTACTTCACGCACTTTTTAGCCGAGTACCACGATGCACTCGTTGCAGGCATTGATGCCATGTCAAAAATTGCCGCAAATTGGGATGCAGCACCTGATATGCAGATCATCAAAAATGTACTTGTAAATCACTCTGATAGCTTAAAAGACCTCGTGCCACACCCAGAAAATTTTGGTAAAATACAAAGCAATCAGGGCCTACTTTTTACCGTAAACAAAAACACATTTAACTGGCACTCAGTGCTAGAAGACTTAAATTTATCCTGCGATAAATTTGGCATCTTTATAAAGGGAGCCGCCCAATCAAGAACCAACATCTTGCAAGCTGATGCTACCATAAATCTAAAAAACGCCCCGGCATTTATTGAAGAGCTAGTAGCCTTTTATAACCGCATCGAAAAAGTGGTAAACCTCTTTGAACAAAACTTACAGATGCACCTAAAGCCACTACCAGAAGATGCAGCAAACACCCTAGTATCATTCCTCCACCTCCTATCAATCGACCACAGAGCAACCGGTGACGAAATAGAAATCCTCGTAAAACTCCAAGACGGCAAAATCTTTGTCGGCCCCCTCCCTCTCGAAGAGGCCACAGCCGAATTTGAAGCCATCTGGGCCGCCATCATGACCCAAATCAAACCTCCAGCCGCAACCACCCCGGCCCCAATGTCGTCAACCTAAGAAAATTTCACTAGAGTCCGGAGGACGATTGAACGAAGCCCACCGTGACCGAAGGGAACGGTGGGTAAAGGTGAATAGTGAATAGAGCCCGGCTGAGGGCGATTGAATGACGGTCCAACCAATAGACATTGTTTACACTTTAGCACACCCACATAGCTTACACTTTATGATATAATATATTTCATTAATTTGAGGTATATATGGCTTGGAGGATGAGCTCAGTGGAAGATCAAAGAAAGG
>JAJFUY010000233.1 GCA_021372185.1 Chlamydiales bacterium
GCTCATAAATGACAAAAACCTACTCACTTCGCAAATGCCGAAACGTCTTTAAAGATGCAGTAATCCGCCACAAAGCACTCTCAAAGCACCTCTCATCTGATCTTATGAGCCAGTTTGAGCGCCAACTAGACGCTCTTGACCTGGCCATCCAAAACAAAGATACGGAAACTGCGAACCTAAAAGTGTTTGAAGTGCAGCAATTTTTGATCGAGCATGGCAAAAAAACGACCTTTGAACATATCAGAGAGTTTACTGTTGCCATTATTTTGGCCCTCATTATTGCCGCTGTTGTGCGTCAAATGTGGTTTGAACTTTACGAAATTCCATCCGGCTCTATGCGCCCAACATTTCGCGAAAGTGACCGCGTACTTGTGTTTAAGGACACTTTTTGTATAAACAAACTTTTTGAAACTGACCACTTTTACTTTGAGCCAAAATATGTAGAACGGGGCTCAATTACCGTGCTAACAGGCGACAAGCTCGACCTTCCGGATGTTGACACTGTTTATTTTGGTCTTTTTCCGGGTAAGCGCCGCTATGTAAAGCGCTGCGTGGCAAAAGATGGCGATACCATCTACTTTTATGGCGGCAAAATTTTTGGCATCGACAAAAACGGCTCCCCCCTCACCATGCTGCAAGAATCCCCTGTCTTTGCTCCTCTTGAATACATCCCCTTTATTAGCTTTGAAGGTAAATTTGATCAGGACACTAGAGAAAGAGCCTTTACGCTCAAACATATGAACATCCCCATGGGCAAAGTTGAGCAGGCGCGATCTGGCACGCTTACTGGCAAAGCCATTGGCTCTAATAAAGCCTTTGGTGAACATTGGGGCCTTGGCAATTTTGCTATGAGCCGCTTGATTGAACCAAAAGATCTACCAAGTAGTGCTAAAATCTTAGGCTACCAAAACGATGCTGCTGTTTTATATCTCGAAGTAAAACATAGCCCAAGATTCCCTACAAAGGCAGATATTGATAGCGACGGGTACCCCGCTTTAGTATCAACATCAATTAGCTGGATTCCACTTGATGCTACAGCCTGCCAGACGCTTAAAGAGTCACTGTACACAGCGCGCTTTTATGTACGTAAAGGAACGGCCTTCCGTTACACGCCAGAGGGTCCTGACTTAAAAGGCCGCGGTGTATTATTAGACAAAAGCATTCCCGATGGCTGCTACGAGATTATAGATGGCGCGGCCCTTGAAATTGGCTGGGGTTCTATCACGCACCTGCTGCCACCTACACATCCGCTCTATCCACACACACCAAAGCTTCTTAAAACACTTTATAACTGCGGCATAGACTTTTCAAATTCTACCAATAACCCACAAAAGTATAACTACTTCCCCTCCCGCTACACCTACTACCGTGATGGAAGCCTCTACACACTCGGAAAACCCCTTTTTACAAAAGATGCTCCAACGCTTGCGCATTTTGAAGAACTAGAAACTACAAGAAAACAGCAACAAAATGGCTATACAGCATTTTTAGACAAGGGCTCACCGGTAAAAGATGGCGAGCTTGATGTAGATTTTATCAAAGCCAATGGCTTACCCATTGCTGAGGGGCATTACTTACTTCTTGGCGACAACCACGCCATGAGTAACGACAGCCGCTTCTTTGGCGCTGTGCCGCAAAAAAATCTTCAAGGGTCTCCGGCTCTTATCTTCTGGCCACCGGGCGAGCGCTGGGGAAGACCTCCGCAGCCAAGTCTGCCGTGGTTTCGAGTGTCAAATGTTGTCGTGGTATCTGCGGCACTAGCTTTTGGCTGGCTTTCTATGACACTATACAATAGACGTACAAGTCATAAAACATACGAGCGCACAAGAAAGAGACGCTTGACTAAAAAATTGTAAAAAGCTCATACGCAATTCTATCATTTTTTAAGGAAATTTTATGAAAAAACTTTTTACATTTGCACTCTGTGCTGTTGCTGGTATTGCCCACGCGGCAACAACTCCAGAAACACTTAAAGCTCCAGATGGCACAACCATCGATATTAACGCCGATGGCTCAAAAGTTATTCACTCTTCAGATGGCACAGTCATTGAAAAAAATGCTGATGGCTCATCTGTGGTGAAAGAAACTGACGGCGTAGTAGTTGAAGTAAAAGCTGACGGCTCAAAAACAATCAAAAAGCCAGATGGCACTGTAATTAACATCGCCCCAAATAAGTAATTATTTAAATCCAACTCTGGTGCAAATCTCTACTTTCAGGTATTATATCTGACATGCAAAACGAGATTGTGCCAGAGCTTGGGAACCATCCCCGTACCCGCGAGACAAAGCGCCTGCTTTTTCTCTCTAACTTGCTACAAGAGCCATTCGTTGCCCTCAACTTAATGCTTGATGTTATGCTGAGCGCTCATTTTGGCGCCTCTGCCTTACAGATTTCTATTCTTACTACCTTACGGCCGGTTCTTGCAGTATGTGCCTTTTACTGGGGCTCTATGCTCTTTTATAGGCCAGAGCTGTTACGCTTTAGCCTAGTCGCTGCCACCAGCCTTGCCACAATTTTCTTTCTTTTTGCCCCATGGGCTGACAGCATTTGGTATTTTATCGTGGCAGAAAGCTGTTTTGTGCTCTTTTGGCGAGCGGCTAACCCCGCCCAAATGGAAATATTAAAAACAAATCTTGACAAAGGTGCTCGAGAAAAGATTTTTTCTCAAGCTTTAAGTGTCTCTCATGCATCCGGCATGATCATAGGCCCACTACTTGGCATCTTTTTAAAAATAAATCCAGATATCTGGAAAGAGCTTTTTTGCATAGGTGCCCTATTTTATGGAGCCTCTGCCTGGGTAAAAAGCTACTTTTATGTGCCAGCAACAAGACCGCCTGCTAAAACTATTACAGGCCTAAAACAAGCCATCATCACACCCTGGAAAGATTCTTGGAAGCTGTTAAAAACAAATAAACGCTTTGCCCAGTTTCAACTAGGCTTTTTTATAGCGGGCTCTGGCCTCATGTTTGCAAAGCCCTCTATCCCCGGCTTTCTTACCGGCATGAACCTCTCAATTTTAGAAATATTTTCGCTTTTTACGCTGCTTGAAGGTTTGGGATTTATACTCGCAGCAAGCTTTTGGGCAAAATATTTACAAAAAACAGGCATCCATAAAACAGCATGCCTTATTGTGACGTGCTTTTCACTCCAGCCCCTCTTACTTATCATGCCAGTAAGCACCATGTCATGCGTGTTTCTAGCCTATTTCTTTTATGGAGCCGCACAAGCAGGTTCTCGCCTTGTATGGCACCTATCAGGCCCGCTTCTTTGCGGTAATGAATCTAGTTCTCAATATACATCAGTAAACATCTTAGCCATCGGCGTGCGTGGCATGTTCGTACCCCTTATGGGCGCAGGATTTGCGCAAATCTTTGGCCCAGCTGCCTGCCTTGCGGTAAGCTTTTTGTTTATGGTGGGTGGGGCGCTTTATCTCTTCAAAGTGCAAATGGCGCCCATAGAAGCTAACTCTTAAAATTCCCGTGCCCTTGCCCGTGCCCTTGCCCTTGCCCTTGCCCTTGCCCGATTTTGTATTTTTATTTCCCTTTCCCCTGTTTTTGAAAACTATAAAACAAAAAAATCGGGCAAGGGCAAGGGCACGGGTAAGGGCAAGGGAATGTGTAGTTAACGTGTGTTTA
>JAJFUY010000244.1 GCA_021372185.1 Chlamydiales bacterium
CCCACCGTTCCCTTCGGTCACGGTGGGCTTCGTTCAGTCGCACTGGCGGGCTCTAAAACAAAGCTCATTTTTACACCTCGTCGGGGCTTACGGTAGTAGCCAGGGACCTCGTGAGTTTTTCGATGGGGTCGAGGACGGTTATTTCTTGTGAGCTTGAGATGCCCATCTCTTCAAAACGGCGGGCAGATGTTAACACTCGGCCTTCAAAGCTTCCTACTACCTTGTTATAGGCGTCGACAGACCCGTCGATGGCTTTTTTGAGTTTGCCAAAATGCTCGCATATGGTTGCTAGGCGTTCGTGAAGTGACTTCCCCAGCTCGCAGATTTTTTGTGTCTGTTCGTGCATTACCTGTTCGCGCCAGCCCATGGCAACAGTTCGCAAAAGGGCAATAAGGCTTGTAGGGGTGGCCATGAGTACGCGTTTTCCTGCACCATACTCTATAAGCTGAGGGTCAGCCTCAAGCGCCGCGCCAAAGAATGATTCTCCCGGCAAAAACAGCACCACAAACTCAGGTGTTTGTGCAAAGCTTTCCCAGTAGGCTTTATCACTTAGGTCTGACAGGTGTTTTTTAACGTGTTTGGCGTGTTCTTTATATTTTATGGTCTTTAGTTCATCTGTGGGGGCATCTACTGCTTCTAAATAGGCCTGAAGAGGTGCTTTTGCGTCAATTACTAGCACACGATCGTTAGGGAGTTTTATGATGAGGTCTGGTCTATGCTTGCCGTCATTTCCATCTACTGTATGCTGCGTCACAAAATCGCAGTATTCAACCATACCAGCAAGCTCTACAACGCGCTTAAGCTGCATTTCACCCCATTGGCCACGCACATTGGATGATCTTAAAGAACGCGATAGCTTATTAGTTTCTACATGCAGCTGGTTTTGAACGGTGTGAAGATTTTTCAGTGTTTCTGTAACAGATGCATAGGCCGAAATACGCGTTTTTTCTAGCTCTTGAATCTTGTTATCTACTTTATCAAGTGACTCTTTAAGGGGCTTTACAACATCAGTAATGACAAGCTGTTTTTGCGTCCATTCTTGACGGATATCTGTCGAGTACTTTTCGAATGTGGATTTAGCAACATCAAAAAAAGCCGTTTGCTGAGAGCGAAGCGTATCTGATGCCAAAGCTTTAAATGAGTCCTTCATAGTCTCTTGGGCCTGAAAAATAAGCTGCATCTTTTCTTGGGCCTGTTTTTTTTCTTCTTCTAGCCGTATACGTGCCTGGGCAAGTTCAATTTGGTGCTTTGTAAGATTCGACTGAAGAGTAAATGAACGATAAGCAAAAAATACGCTCAGCACAAAAAAGAATCCGGCTATTGCTTCAATCATAGAAGACTCCAAAGTATGAGAAAAGAGTCTATCCGTATGGCTTAAAAATCGCAAGGTAGGCTTCTACTCGACTTTCCTTAAACCTGAATAACCGCTGAGGAGAAATCAATCGTCAAAAAGTTGCAAAATCGAGTATAACTTATGCAAATTATTGTGAGAGATCCCGCTTGGACACCTTTAAAAGAAATGCTATTTGGGCACTTCCGCTGATGCTGTTGGCACTTCTTGCCCCATTTAGTGCGAGCCTTGATATGTTTGTGACAAAGACAGCATTTGATAGAGCAGACGGCATCGGTTTCTACACAAACTCTTTTTTTGACTTCATCTATTTATATGGCGGGCTCCCTGCTGCTATTGTTGCCGGCATTGCTGCTATTTTATTAGTGGCCTCTTTTTGGAAACCAAATCTTATCAAGTACCGCGGCAGCTGTTTAGTTCTTTGCCTCACCCTCTTTTTTGGCTCACTTGTCATCACTCACTTTCTTTTAAAAGAATGCTGGGGAAGACCTCGTCCAAGACAAGTAGTAGAATTTGGCGGATCTCAACAGTTTAGAGCCTACTATGAACCCCTTTTTAATAGTGCACCTGAGCCATCCAAGTCATTTCCCTCTGGTCACGCAACCTGTGGATTTTATTTCTTTGCCTTTTATTTCTTAGGAAGGCGCTACAAACTCCCCGCAATTGCTGTGCTTGGGTTAGTTGTAGCCATAGGCTTAGGCGGAATGCTTTCTCTTGCGCGCATTGTACAAGGAGGGCACTTTATCTCAGATGCCTACGTAGCGGCACTGATAATGTGGCTTACAGCCTATGCTGTTGACTATCTGGTATTTGATGCGCCTTTATTTGCTAACTTTAGAAAAAAGTTTTATGAGCGCTCTTACTAAGCGACAAAGCCAAATACTGTCCTTAGTGCAGTCTTTAACACAAACAAATGGCTACCCTCCAACCTATCGTGAACTTATGCATCTGCTCGGGCTTTCATCCCCTGCAACGCTTCATAAACACATCCAAAACCTCATCAAGAATGGCCATTTAAAAAAAAATACACGGGGCTGGCGCGAACTTAAAACCCCAAAAACTCATAAAACCCATAATCCAAGCTCAAAAGAAATTGCCATTATAGGCGCTATTTCCAAAGGTCAAAAGATTGAACTTTTTGCCAAGGCTTCCTACTTTGAAGTACCTCCAACATTAAGCACAGGGTCAAAAAGCCTCTATGGCTTTATCATAAATGACGGCTCATTTGCAAGCCAGCATATGCTAAAAGGTGATTTGATTGTTGTAGAGGCCGCAAAAGACCCGCATAGCGGTGAGATGGTACTAGCAAGAAGTGCCAAAAATGGCGCTCAGATTGGCCGCTACCTTGTAGAATATAGCCAATCAAAACTACAAACTCACCTTCAAGAAATAGATGGACAAAACTCTCGCAATTCTTTGTCGTTCGAAAAGAACGATTTGCAGACTCAAGGTGTTATTGTAGGGCTCTTTCGGAAGTATCAGGTATCTGAATCTTCATCTTCAGAGTCAGGCTCGAAATCTTCTAAAGCCTGAAGGCGTCGTCCTGATATCACACGCACTAAAGAAAGCACCCAAGAGATAATCAAATACCCCCACGCAATGCAGAAGAAGAGTATAGCAAAGTTGTGAACCGCAGTAACGAGAAAAATGGCCGCTAATATTGCCGTTAGCAGCACTACCTGAAAAGACCCAACACGTAAACGTAGAGTCTTTAGGCTAGGAAATTTCCAGCGGCTAATCATAAAGTAGCCTAATACAAAAAAGACGCATCCGGCAATGATTGAGCACTCTTTATCTGTAAAGGCATAAAATGCTTTAGCTTCTTCGCTCTTTAAAAACAGCGTAGTGGCAAGTGCTGTCGCGGCACCTGCGGGTATTGGAAGGCCAATAAAGTTTTTCTTGGCCGATGCTTTTTCTTCTTCAGTGATATTGGGATCATTTCTTTTTACTGTGAAGCGTACAAGGCGAAGAACACCGCTAATAGAAAAGATCATCGCGCCTATAGTTAAAAAGAAAAATAGCATGGTGTTTGTATCAACAGCCAGTGATTTTAAAATAACCACCGATGGTGCCACACCAAATGAAACGGCATCTGAAAGCGAGTCAAAAACACCACCAAATTCACTTTCTACCTTCATCGCACGAGCTAAAGCGCCATCTAACACATCTAAAAAAGCCGCCAAAAGTAGTATGGCCACAGCAGTCATAATATTTTGATAGGTCACACCACCTGTAGGCAATATACACATTTTGAAAATAACAAAAAGTCCACAGGAAAGGCTGAATGCCGTCACAACGTTTGGTAAAATTAGCGTTCGTTTCATTGGAATCACCGCACTTTATATTATGAGCCTTTTGCAAAAATGTACTAAGACCCGAGTTTTACAAAAGGCTTTAAGTAATATATCACACTACACCCTTTAAGGGGATGTAAAAAATGGCAAGACTTTGTAGACTGGAGGATACTTTAGAGAGAACCATAAATGTCAAATCCCTCGTTTACATCAGGCACGCGCTATCAAGGCTTTTTAGTTACAAAATCTCAAGAAATCCCGGAACTTCAGTGTCACCTAACAGAACTTATCCACGAGGCAACTGGCGCCCAATTTTTGCATCTTGGCAATGACGACCCTGAAAATCTTTTTTGCTTGTCATTTCAGACGCTTCCAGAAAATTCTAATGGCGTGGCGCACATTCTCGAACACACAGTTCTTTGCGGCTCCAAAAAATATCCGGTGAAAGACCCATTTTTTTCTATGAACCGCCGAAGCCTTAACACCTTTATGAATGCGCTAACGGGCGCTGATTTTACATGCTATCCTGCCGCCTCTCAGGTAGAACAAGATTTTTATAATCTCTTAGAAGTGTATTTAGACGCTGTATTTCATCCCCTCATTAAAGAATTAAGCTTCTTACAAGAAGGCTGCCGCGTTGAGCTCAGCAACCCTGACGACCTAAATAGCCCCCTAGAATACAAGGGCGTGGTATACAACGAGATGAAGGGTGCGCTTTCATCATCAACTACACGCCTTATCGAGCATGTAAATGCGGCTCTTTACCCAGATAGCCCTTATGGCTTTAATTCTGGTGGTGAACCAAGCGAAATTCCGTCACTTACGTATGAAAAGCTAAAAGAATTTCATAAAAACTACTACCATCCAAGCCGCTGCCTCTTTTTCTTTTATGGCAACCTACCCCTACAAAAGCATCTCGATTTTGTCGCACAAAGAGCTCTAAAAGATGTTGTGAAGCTAGATCCATTACCTCCTATACCTAAGCAGCCGCGCTTTAGTAAGCCCGTATACAAAGAAGCCTATTATCCAGTAGCTGCAGATGATATCGCCGAAGATAAAGCCATCATCTCATTTGCCTGGCTAACATGCTCTATACTTGACCAGCAAACGCTTTTAGCACTGAGCATTTTAGATATCGTGCTTATGGAGACAGACGCCTCTATTTTAAAAATTGAGCTACTACGATCTGGTCTTTGCAAACAAGCTCAGTCACTTATGGACACTGAAATTGCAGAAATCCCCTATGGCGTTATCCTAAAGGGATGCCGGGCAAAAGATGTAGATGCTTTAGAAAAAGTGCTTTTTGATACCCTCAATAGACTTGCGCGCGATGGCATCCCCAATAAACTTATAGAAAATGCTCTGCATCAAGTAGAGATGTATAGAAGTGAAATTACGGGTGATTCTGCTCCTTATGGTCTATCACTCTTTTCACGATCAGCTTTGCTTTCTCAACATGGTGGTAAAGCTATAGATGGCCTTCTTATTCACTCAATATTTGATGAATTTAGAGCCACTTTAGCCTCTAAACCTACCTACATGAACGAGCTTATAGCCCGCTATTTCTTAGCCAATAACCACTTTGTACGCGTTGTGATGCATCCAAGTACAGAACTTGCAGGTCAAGAAGCGGCTCAGGAGGCAAAATCACTCCAAGAGTTAGCCAAAACACTCACGCTTGTTGATAGACAAAAAATACTTGCTCAAACGCTTGCCTTAGAAGAGCTACAAGAAGAGGAAGAAGAAGATGAGATAATTAACATCCTTCCTAAGATAGCTCTTGAGAAGATCCCAAAGCAAGTTAGGTCAATTCCTCTTACTCACATTCAGGAAAATTCACTCGAAATATACCACCACAATACCTTCACAAATAAAATCACCTACGCTGATTTGGTATTTAGTGTACCTGAAATTAAAGCAGATGACCTATGGCTTGTAAGGCTCTTTAGCGTGCTTTTACCTCAAATAGGAAATGGCAACCGCTCGTACGAAGATACCCTTGAATATATCCAGGAGAACACAGGCGGCATTGGTGCATTTACTATGCTCAACCACCAAGTACAAGAAGGTTCAAACTTTATCCCAAGCTTTCATATCCGTGGTAAAAGCATGTACCACAAAGCCGATAAGTTTTTTGGACTGCTCTTTGACATGGCAACAAACCCCAATTTTACTGACCGCTCTCGCCTTAAAGAGCTCGTGCTAAAGCACTACACAAACCTCCAGTCAAGTTTAGTCAGCCAGTCCTTAAAATATGCCATGAATTTAGCAGCACAAAACATCAATGTATCAGGCTATATAAATAACGCCTGGTATGGCCTTGACTATGTGTATAAAATTAAAGCACTAGCTGAAGACTTTGACAACCAATCAGACTGGCTTATCCAAAAGCTAGAAGAAATGCAAAAGCTTTTGCTGTGCACACGCGGGCCAAATCTTGTTCTAGGTTGCGACCAAACAGAACTTACTAAGTATATAGAAAATGGCTTTGGAGGCCTTCAAGACCTCCCACAAACAGCCTACACACCGTGGAAGAACAACTATCATTTAGCCAGCACAGAAAATCAAGGACGAGTAATAGCTTCACAAGTAGCCTTTACAAGCACTATCAGCAAAACTATTTCTTATAGCCACCCTGACGCGGCAGCCATTTCTCTTGCGGCCTTTTTGTTTGATAACATCACTCTTCATAAGCGTGTACGAGAACAAGGCGGTGCCTATGGAGCCGGAGCCATTGCCAACATAATGTCTGGTACTTTTGCGTTTTACTCTTACCGCGATCCTAACATCGCAGCCACCCTTGATGCGTTCAAAGAATCTCTCCAAATGATTGCCAAACATGAATTTGATGATGCAGACCTTGAAGAAGCCAAGCGCGAGATGATCCAAAGCCTAGATAGCCCCATAGCGCCAGGAACTCGCGCAGAAGTAGCATATGGTTGGTTAAGGGAAGGTAAAACACTGGAGATGAGACAGGCCTTTAGAGATGCCTGCTTACATGCTACATGCACCGACATAGTACGCGCAGTAGAACAGCACCTTGT
>JAJFUY010000258.1 GCA_021372185.1 Chlamydiales bacterium
TATCGACAACTACGATGTTAGTAAACCCTTGATCGTTGAGGTGACGGACGACGCATGAGCCTATAAAGCCTGCGCCGCCCGTAACGATAATTGCCTTAGAGTTAGGCCGTTGCTTCATCATGAGCCACAGCACCTTCTACAAGCACTTTAAGATGGATAGGAGCTTCAACACCTTCTTTGAGGCGAAGTACAAGCTCGTGTACACCTGTTTGCTTAATAGCATGCTTAAGAGGAACTGCGCGCTTATCAAGCTCAATTCCTGATTGCATTTTGATGATGTTGACGATGTCATGACTGCTTACGCTGCCGTACATATGTCCATCGTGATCAACTTTTACTTCAATAGAGAATGCCGCATCTTTAAGACGCTCTGCAATTTCTTCTGAAGCTTTGCGATCTACGGCCGCTTTAGCTTTGCGTTCTTCTTGCAAGCGAGCTTGACGACGAACTGCATTTGCATCAGCAATTAGCGCAAATTTCTTAGGAATAAGAAAGTTAAACGCGTAGCCTGCTTTTACACTGACGATATCGCCTTTATGACCAAGGTGATCTACGTCTTCAAGTAATAATAATTGTGTTGCCATTGTATTGTATACCTTTAAACTAATTGTCTGCTACAAACGGAAGTAAAGCTACGTGACGAGCACGCTTGATAGCTTTTACTAAACGTCTTTGAAAATAGGCAGAAACGCCAGTAATACGACGTGGCAAAATTTTGCCTCGCTCAGTGATAAACTTTAAAAGAGTTTCGATATCTTTATAATCGATTTCTTCGAAGTTTGCTACAGTAAATGGGCAACGCTTTCTTTTGCGCATTTTTGGATCAGTTGGATCCGCTGACATCCTTTTCTTATTAGGAGCCGATTTTGAATATGAATTCGATTGCGAACCCGAACCCATACTAGAATGCATATTTTGAGTCATTGACATATGATTCATTCCTCTTATTGTTCAGGAAGTTGTTTAAATTTAATCTCTTCAAGTACTGTGTCTGTACGTAAAGTAATGAAGCGAAGTAGGTTCTCATTTAGGTGGTATTCCTGCCAGAGATCGTTTACATCATCAGTTGGCAAACGGAAGTACACTAAATAGTAATAGCCTTCTTTCTGGCGGTTGATCTCATAAGCAAGACGACGTCTGCCCTGATCGTGGATTTTTACAATCTCGCCGCCGCGATTGATAACGCCATTTTTGATTTTTTCAAAAGCGTGATTGCGTGAATCGTCGCTAATATGCGCGTTCAGCACGTACATGCCTTCATAAAGCATCTGCTTTTCTTTTTGTTCTTTCATACTGTATCCTTCTCTATCTTTAAACTTATTGCACGATTGACATCGCCTGCAACTTTTGCAAAATCCTCTACGAAGAGCCGCCTTATATAAGCTACAGCATCTTCGATCACACCAACAAGCTGCTTTTGCTCATCAGCGGTATACACCCCCAGGACATAGTCACTTGGTGTACCCACTTTTGGTCTTCCTATGCCAATTTTAAGTCTGGCAAATTGTGAAGTACCAAGGTGCTCTTCGAGGCTTCGTAAACCATTATGGCCGTTTGCACCGCCATAGGCTTTTAAGCGCATCTGCCCAAATGGCAGGTCCATGTCATCAACTACTACGAGCACTTTGCTCGGAGCAATCTGGAAGTAGCGAAGTAGTTTTTGTACCGCCCTTCCACTTTCGTTCATATATGTTGCTGGCATGAGGAGCTCAACGCCCTTAGCCTTGATACGCCATCCCTCAAATCTCTCTTCTGTACGAAACGTGACACCTAAACTGTCAGCTAGTGCTTGAAGCACTAAAAAACCTATATTGTGTCTTGTCCTTTCGTATTCTCTGCCGGGATTGCCAAGGCCAACTATTGCCAGCATCTATTATTTCTTCATCACTGCTACAACAATTTCGTGAGACTTAACAAGCGGACGCACGTCTTTTGGGATCACAAGATCAGACACACGGCGGTTTTGGTTAAGGTTTAGCTCTTTCACGTCGATCTCAAAGTGATTTGGGATATTACGTGGCAAGCAGCGCACTTTTACATGACGCATAAGCGAACGTAGGTAGCCGCCCAACTTAACGCCAGAGCAGTCTAGTGCGTTTAGGCACTTTACAGGTACTTTGATGTCGATTGGTGAATCTTCGTGTAGCTCTTGAAAATCAAGGTGTAACACCTGATAAGTCGTAGGCTTGTACTGGATGTCTTTAATTACCGCACGGCGTGTTTTGCCATTAGCAGTTTTTAGAGCAAAAATTGTAGTAGACAAGAAGCCTGACTCAACTTCGCGCAAGACAGTTTCAAAATCAACCTGACCAACACTTGCTGTATCGGCAACATTGCCTTTTGAATAAATACAAACAGGAATTTGCTTTTCGCGGCGAAGTTCTTTTGCTTCACCCTTTGTCTTAGCTTTTCTTTCAGTGATATGGATTTCTTTGTCCATGTATCCTCCAACACAATTCAAAAAATAATAAAAACTCTATTCGATAGATATTTACCTATCGGAACTTATCAAAACGTTATCTAGTTAGCTAATGAGAGCTGATGCAAAGGTATTTGCAACAGAAATGACATGGATCTTAGGACACGTAAGTACTTGAGGAGGCAATTTCACGCTATCTGTAACAAATAACCGCTCTATCGGGCTATCTACAATGCGCTCTAATGCATCTTCAACAAAGAGACCGTGGGTAACCACAGCTACAATACTTTTCGCGCCCTTCCCATGGCAGACATTAGCTGCTGACGTTAGCGTTCCGGCCGTAGAACAGACATCGTCAGCGAGAAGAACGTTTTTATCTCGCACATCTCCAATTAAGGAGAGCATTTCAACCTTGCGTGCATCAATTCGTCTTTTTTCAATCAGTGCTAAGGGGCATTTAAGCGCTTTAGCAAGTTTTGCGACAAGTTTTGCACTTCCAAGGTCTGGGCCAACTACAATTGCATCATTCAAACATATTTGCTGTCGATCAAGCTCGTTTGCAAAGAGAGATCCTGCGCTTAGATGCTTTACTGGAAAGTCATAAAAGCTAGTAACTGTCTCTTGGTGCAAATCCATTGTGATTAGGCTGCCCACTCCCGCTACTTGTAAAAAGCTTGCAAAGAGCCTTGCTGCAACAGAACCACCAGTACCTTGCTGCACACATTGTCGAGAATATGCAAGATAGGGGCTCACTAACACAATGTGCTTAGCTTGTCCACGTCTTGCGGCATCGACTAGCAACAAAGTTTCTACCAACTGCTCATTAGGATCTTTAGCTATAGACTGCAGGATAAAAACTGTTTTACCTGATACAGAGTCATTTAACTGGACGCTTATTTCGCTATCCGGGAACCGAGCAATTGATACTGGTAAAAGAGGAATATTTGTGAACTTGCTAACCTTGTCAGCAAGTTCAGGGTTTGATGAGCCAGCTATTAGTACTGAATTGCTCAAAAAAAACCTCTAATAACAGAAATTGGGGCGGAAGGATTCGAACCTCCGCATGCCGGTACCAAAAACCGGTGCCTTACCGCTTGGCGACGCCCCATTAAAAACATGGGTCAAAGTGTATAAACTTCATCGATTTTTTGCAAGCGACATTCACTTTTTTCTGACTTTTTTATAAGATGCTGATAACTTGGAAGTTACAAATATATGAGCACTTTACTATCTACAGAGGCGTTTGAAACCCTTTCTCAAGCAGGTTGGACCTTTCGTGAATTTGAGCAAACTGAAATGGGCAGAATTGCTCTTATACAATGCCGCCATCACCAGCAAAAGCTTCAAAGTCGCACAAATTACATAATGCCCAAGCTATTTGCTGCCGCTGTAACTACCCTAGGAGCCATTTACAGCCCTATTACGCTTCTGGCAACTGCAGGAATATTAGGTTCTGTCTATCAGGAACGAACCAAAATACTAAGTTTAAAAAATAAAGTTACAGAGTTTTATCAAGCACAGGCTCGCTACATATTCGTAGAAGACGTTAAACAAAATATTAGACACACATACTTTGTCATTTCAACATCAGAGCGCGCGCAAATAAGAACAGTCTGTCCAGGCATCATAAAAATGTGGGATACCTTCAATTTGATAGAAGAAACCATGGCTCAAGGCAGCTCAGAACAAGACCTAAGCGAATTTATTGCCCAAAAGCAAGCCATAAACAAGCTCATAATAGACCTCAAGACAAAAGCCGCAGGAAAAAAGCAAGTAAAGGCCTACGAAACAGCCAAAAAAGTCCTTCAAACTGCCCTCTTCAACCTAAATGGCACAGGCGACGCCCCCGGAATCCTCAACAAAATCTCCATGACCACCCAAAACCAAATCCCCCGCCTCCAATCCGCCCTCAATACCCTCTTGAAAGCATAACAAATGTATCTTACTCTTAATCAATATCAAGATTAAGAGAAAAACACATGTAGACCTAAACAGATTTCCAGCGAGAATAGACAAATTTGTGGGCCGTAGGTCCACGCTTATTATTAGCCCACAGTATAGCCCCGACGGGGCAAACTGTGGGAACCTTGTTAATTCATTTATGGAGCCACGGATGTGGCGGCTCATTATTAATCGCCACATCCGTGGCTCTGATGGCGTTCTAAAGAAAAGAATAAGAATAAGATCAAGATTGAGAATAAGAGAATACGATTAATTCGCGATTTCGGGGAGGGGCCGGGAATTGCTGTTTTTACGGAGCAATATGCGCTGAATGTGGCGACGGTTTGCTACGAGGTATTCTATGCCGGAGTAGAGGGCGTAGGCAGCGCTCAAAGCAACGGCTATGGTGCTAAATGCATAAAGAGACTCATCACTTAGCTGACCAAGTGAGTGAGGTATTAACAAAATGGTGATAAAAAATGCCGCTACACCTTGGATTACGGCTTTTATTTTGCCGCTTGGGCGGGCAGCTAGAGCAAAGCCACGTAGCGCACAGATGGTTCTCAGCGTGCTTATAACTGAATCTCGGTATAAGAATACAAACACGAGCACCAAAGGCACATTCACTGGGGCTTGAGTAAATGTCAAAAACACTGATATTCGAGAAATGCTGTCGGCCATAGGGTCTAAGATTTTGCCAAGGTCTGTTACTTGGTTGTACTTTCTTGCCAAAAAGCCATCTAAAGCATCTGAGAGCTCACTTACGCCTAATAAGAAAAGCAATACATAAGGCAAATACATGCGTGTAATGCCAAGAGCATCATGCTGAAGGTATACGAGCAAAAAAACAGGGCTTATGAATATGCGGATAAACGTTAAGCAGTTGGCCACGCTAAATAGAGTTGGACCTCCAATTGGGTGATCTGCGATACGCCCGATGTTACGCGCAATCTGCTTAGGATGAATTTTAGTGGCTCTTGTCTGACTCATGCCTAATATTGTAGCCTAATTTGATGATTTTTTTGTACATATCAATATAAAGTGCACTTGAATTCGCCCAACTAAAGTCACTTTTGATAGCCTGTATCATGAGTTTTTTCCAAAGATCTTTGTTGCTTTTCCAGAGCGCTACTGCTCTATCTAAGGCAGAATCTATACCTGTTGCATCAGGATGATCAAAGCAAAAGCCATTGGTTTCTTCAAATGGCTTGCCGCTATAATCTACATCAAAAACGGTATCAACAAGACCTCCGGTTTTTCGCACGACAGGAATAGAACCATATTTTAACGCTATAAGCTGCGTTAAACCGCAAGGCTCAAAGAGTGACGGCATCAAAAATATGTCACTTGCTGCATACAGCTTGTGAGCCAAACTTTCTTCTTGAGCCAATAAAATGCGAACATCTGGGTCTTTAGCATACTTTTGAGCTAGGTTTACAAATTCAAAGTGTATTGCAGGATCTGGTGTTGTACCTAATATCACGCACTGGTAGCCCTTGGCATGGCTTTCTAAAATAGCATGCTTAATCAGCTCAACGCCTTTTTGCTGAACAAGGCGTGAGATGCCAACCACAAGTGGTTTATCATGTGCCTGATCTAGGCCAAATTCATCACGAAGAGATACTTTATTTTTTAACTTGCCTGATAAATCATTGGCAGAAAAAGTATGATAAATAAGAGGGTCAGTTTCGGGATTCCAGTAGTCATAGTCTATGCCATTTAAAATACCTGAAAATTTACCTATGTTTTCTTTTAAAACTAACTGGAGCCCCTTGCCACCATCTGGAGTAAGCACTTCCTTAGAATACGTTGGAGATACTGTCGTAGTATAATCAGCAAAGACTATGCCGCCTTTAAGTAAATTGAGATTAGTTCCAAAATCCTCTAAAAGTCGCCCCGGAGCATCGTACCAAGCTCCTTGTAAGCCTACTTTGTTTAGATCTGCTACCGAACACTGTCCTTGATAAGCTATGTTGTGAATGGTAAGGACAGTACGTGTCTTTTCAAAGCGCTTTTTAAAGGGGCCTTGGCGTATTAAAAAAGTAATAGCTGCCGTTTCCCAGTCGTGTACATGGATAATGTCAGGTGTTTCAGACTGTAGTGACAGCCAGTCTAGTACAGCGCGAGAAAAATACAAAAATCTGTCTATATCGTCATGACAGCCATAAATGCAGCCACGGTCATAGAAAAGGCTTGGGTGATGGCTTTGTAAAAGAGTTAAGCTTTGATCGTGATTAATATGTGTATGCCAGATGGTATTTTCGTGCCAGGCATCTTCAAAAAAGCTACGCACACCAGATTGACGCAAGTCAAAGTCAAGATTTTTTGAATCTAGACAATCATATTTTGGTAAAAGCACTTCAACTTTGTGGCCCTTGCGCTTTAATTCGCGGTTAAGCCCCATCATAACATCAGCCAAACCGCCAACTTTTGCAACTGGCGCAATCTCAGATGCTATCTGAACAATATACATATACAAGCCTTATGCAAAAATTTGGAGCTTAGCTATTTTTGCACGAGTTTGTCAAGCTTGACTAACAGGAAATATCACAAATCCACACTTTTCAAAGTAGCTGCTTTTCATGAACCAAGATGATTCAACGCAAAATCGCAAAAAAAAATTCAAAAACGCAAAATTTCTTTTTTTTGCGCTTTTTGTAGCTTTTTTGTGTTTTTGCGTTAAATATTTTGTTATCCAGGAATTAGTTCAGCCTCAGGAGTAGCTGTAGCAGGCGTTTCTTCAAAGTCGTAGCTTACTTCTTTTCTGAGACGCACAATTCCTGCTAAGTTTAGGGTAAGTAGCATCACCTGCACGATTGACATAACAATCAGCGCCTGTGTGGTTTCTACAAAAGAAAAGACAAAGAGTGTGACAATGCCATATACGTAGTAAATGATTTTACCATTTTTGGGCGCAATAAATTCTGCTGTCTTTAGGCCCGTTGTAAAGTAGGTAATAACAGTGGTATAGCCCAAGAGAAATAAAAAGAATGGCATAAAGTACTGCATATAAGGAAAGTACTGAGATAAGGCCATTTGCACTAAGTGCATGGGCAAAATATCTTCTTTCCAGGTGCCTGTTACAAGTACTAGTAGAACGCTCATGGTGCAGATGATAAAGGTATCTAAAAACACTTCAAAGATAACAAGTACAGCCTGCTGTGAGGCGCTTTTTACGCGAGTTGCGCTATGAATGATTGACGCATACCCCACCCCAATATCAGAGCTATAACAGCCTCGTCTCATACCTTGAGATATAGCAATAAGGAGGGAACTGCCCACAAAAGAGCCAACAGCTGCCATTGGGCTAAAGGCTGCGTTAAAGATCATGCTGAACATTTCTGGTATTGATGAAAGTGAACAGAAAAGCACGTATGAGCCCATACCAAGGTAAAGCACAATAAATAGTGGAATAATCGTGCTGCAGATATTGCCAATACGTCGCATACCACCAACTACAGCAAGAACCACCATAACCAGAAGGCCTATTGTCACATACGTTTTATCTAAGTCAAAGTTATAAGACAGACTATGCGTAACTACGCTAAACTGAAAAATCTCTACCCCATAAATACACATAAGCACGCAGAATATGCTGCCAGCGATTGGTGAAAAGGCTTTAGACAAAAAGTACATGGGGCCGCCACTAAAGCTATTGTCATTTGTAGGCACGCGGTAACGTATACCCAAAAACACCTCAGCATACTTAAGTACGCTGCCAATAACCGCTGTTATCCACATCCAAAAGATAGCCCCAGGGCCACCGATTTGCACAGCCGTTGTAATGGCCACAATATTACCAATACCCACACAGCCGCCAAGGCCTGCAAAGAATGCCGTCATGGGGTGAATACCGCGGTTTGTTTTTGTGTCAGCTTGAACATCTTGTCTAAATAAAAACTTTAAAAACGTTTTGCAGACATAGGGAAATTTGCGAATTTGTACAAACCGAGACTGAATAGAGAGGTAGAGCCCAGCTAAAATAATAGCCGGAAAGCCAACATATACCCATAAGAAATTGTCTAGCGAATCTAGATGCTCAAAGAAGGTGGTTATCATATTTTCTCATTAAAAATTTAATTGTTTATTATACTATTTTTAAGCGTTTGAAGCAAGGTCTTATTTTAAAAAAAGAGCTTTATTTTTCTCTAAAAATTGATCTTTCCAATGATATCCGTCTAATAACCCGTCTGTCGGCCGGCCAGCAGCGTGGTAGGCTATATAGAGAGCTTCTATTGATGCTAACCCTGCCTCTGGGTCCGGGCAGTCGTCTTGACGGCGTGGATATGCCGTTACAAACCCTTGAGGAATAGAGCGCTTAGGTAAATTCTGTATCTCAGGGATATTATTTTGCATCTTTTCTGCCAGCTTCCACGTCCCATCTAGGAGAATAAAGCCAGATTGAGCATCCTTATGACTAAGTGGCTCCCCTGCCATATCTAGTAGAATACAGCCTGATAAATCCGGCAAATCTTCTTTGCCCGTTGCGCAATGCGGGTATCGATAAAAAGCAAAGTCAGATCGGCCTTCAAGACCTCTTAAAGAGCATTTTTTTAGATTTTCGCGGGCATGGCGTATGATGATAGTGAGAGGATAGTTCATGCAAGAAAATAGCTCCTTGGTTACACTCCATTTTGTACTATTTAAGGAGTATTCTTATGAAATTTTATACTGCGCTATGCGCACTTACAGCTCTATGTGGAACATCATATGTTCATGCAGCTACTACAAATGCTACAGCACAAGTAGCAGAAAGCTCACAAATTAACTGGCTAACAGACTTAGATACAGCAAAAGCTCAAGCCAGAAACGAGTCTAAGCCAATCTTTCTTTATTTTACAGGATCAGATTGGTGCCCTTACTGCGTAAAGATGAATACTCAGATTTTATCTACACCAGAATTTCAAGATGCATTAGCTCAAAAGATGATCTTTGTAAAGATTGATTTTCCTCGCAATACACCACTTGAAAAAGCAGCTCAAGAATACAACGAGAAGCTTTCTAAATCATTTGGCGTTCAAGGCTTCCCTACGGTAATTTTACTAGATTCAAAAGGTTCAAGAATCGAGAAAATTGGCTTTCAGGCAGGTGGCGGCGCTAAATACGCGCAAAAAGTGCAAGACATTCTTGATGCACATAACGCTAAGTAGGTCTAGAGGCAACTTTTTTAAGAAAGTGCACAAAATCATCAACTACTTCAGCAAATGATGGAAGGGGTTCAGCTACGGCTGAGCCCTTTTCTATTTTTGGCCGCACGTGAATGTCAATTCCCATAACTTTCGCGCTACTTACCCTAAAAGCCTCTCGGATTAGCCTCTTAAAGCGATTACGCTTATGGGCATCGCCATACTTTTTGGTAACAGTTATGCCTACACGAGAATAGGCAAGACCATTTACCTTCCAAACGATAAACAGCGACTTGCCATGAAATGTATTTGAATTTCTTGAAAGCGATTGAAACTGGCTGCTTTTACGCAGCCTAAACTTCTGCCCGAACTGGCCTGAAATCATCCTCTCGAAGGATTTACTGTAAGACGACGACGTGCAGTTCTGCGGCGAGCAGCAAGAACTTTACGACCATTACGTGTCTGCATGCGCTTACGAAAGCCGTGCTCTGTTTTACGCTTCTTTTTACTTGGCTGGTATGTACGCTTGACCATAGAATTAAGCCCTTACTTGAAAAAATGTTGGGCTACATGATATGAAGCTGCCCAAATTCCCGCAAGCAAAAAAACATAAAATAACCTTATCGCCCACATTCCCGTGCCCTTGCCTTTGCCTTTGCCCTTACCCTTGC
>JAJFUY010000189.1 GCA_021372185.1 Chlamydiales bacterium
CATAACTACTAGCGAAGCTTCTGGAGTGCGGTAATTTTTTACCGCTTTTAATTTTCGACCACACACCGATTTATCAATAACTTCCACAACTTACACGAACGTTCAATACTTTGTTTAACCCATTTGTGTCATAGTATGGGGCTATTATTGTATGTTTTGGGGGATATCGAAGATATAGTGCATAGTCAAAAATTAAGAGCGGTAAAAAATTACCGCACTCCAAAGCCTTCGGCAAATGTCCAAACTCGAGTCCCAGGGCGCACTTAAGTGCGACCTGGGCTACCTTACATCACTCTCTTCGAGAGTGAAATAGAGTTCCCCTAATTGGACCTGCGGACCACAAATTTCATCTTATTCTTATTCTTTGTCTTTGTCTTTGTCTTTTTCTGCTGGCTCTAAAATGAATTTTCTTCCAGGGCGTTGGACATGAGGGTCATTTTGCGGATGTGTAGGCGAAGCTCGGTTGCTATGTAGGTGATGGCTTTTTCTTTGATTTTGTCAAACACCTGTCTGATTGAGGTGTCTAATTCTGCTGGGGTAAGGTTTAGGCTGTTAAAGAATTCTTCTTTTAGCGTGATGTATTTACTGATTTTGCCAGATATTAAGGCCTGCGGGCCGCATTTGCCTATGCCATAATAGCTATTTAGGTCGTAAGGCATATCTGCATCTTTAAAATTGCCAAGAACAAAGTGCACCTGATGAGTAAGTTGTAAAAGCTCAAGATATTCACTTGTCTTTTCATCACCACAAGTTGGCAGGCCGTTGGTAATAAACGCCTTGATAAATTGAATGATTCTGGCTTCAAGGGCTTTGGGGGCATCATTTGGCTCATTAGTCTTCACAATATGATTTTCCCAGTCATAGCCATAATAGAGGCCTAGCTCAAAAGTAACCTGTGCTTTGGGAAAGCCTGAGAGTGATACTGCATCGCCCCGAGGGATGCCCTGTATAAATTCTTGGCTAGCCTTCTCAGAGTAGCGAAATCCTATAGAGCGGCTGGCTAAAAATTCAAATTCATCTCGTGATAAAGGAAGATCTTTTGTTGTGTTGGCCACTTCGAGAATCTTACGAACTTTGGTTCTTGCTACATAGGCTTGGAAAAATCTGAGTGGGTCTTGATTTGTCGGTTTTATAGCTTTGACGCTCTTTATTGGAGCTTCTACTTTCGTTTGCCTTTTTTCTACAGCTTCTTTTTTGGCAATCGCAAGTTTGATAGAGTTGATGAATGTACCAAAACTGCATGGAAGTTTTTGTGAGGCCGCTGATATCACTTGATCTCTAGAATCATTTGAGATTCGAGAGATATGGTACATAAGTTGGCACCATTGACTTGGTTCTGTAAAGTGCACAAATAGTGGTTTTGCCTGTTCTATCACATCAAAGCGGGCTTTTGCAGGAAGTTGCCCAACAGTTTTGAGGACTGCACATCTCCAGATATTGCCTTGAAAGTCTTGCACAAGAGGAATTGTGAGTGTTACCACTTCATCTCTTTGTTCAGGATCGATGGCAAGAAGTTCAATAATTGTATCTGTAACATCAAACGATTGAAGTTCTCGATTTGCTAAAAATGTGTGTACTTGACGCTGGATATTTTGCCTTTCTTGCTGCGGAACCTTAGCTACCCACTCAATTAAAAGAGGGGCAAGATCGAGCATGTTACTATGGATTAACCCTTCTGAACATGTGATGACACTTGCTTTTTCATCAAGACTCACCTGTTCAAGTGCGCGAGTAATTCGAGTCATAATAGCTTCTTGCTCATCAGGATTCAAGTGCTGTACTGCCTGAGAAAATGGAGGAGTTTTTTTGGTCATCTCAGGCAAATTATAGATATCAGTCTCAAAAGACTTCACACCACAAGGGGTTACACTACTCATCAATACATCTCATTATGAGGTAAAATTATGCAAATAATTATTATATTGTCAAGCAAAAGTGTTCTTCAGTACTTTGTTAATTGTTGACTTTTTTGTTAAAAATATATTATGCTCCATAAATGTATCTACAATATTGCTAGGAGGTTCTTATGTGTTGGCCGTTCTTTTCAATTTTACCTGTTTCTCTTCCTACCTTCAATAATTGCAATAATTATAATTGCAACCAGCAGTAAGTTTTCTTCTTTTTCAAATATATTTTTGTTTTCCAGCTCTTTAGCTGAGTAATTTTTAAGGATTTTTATGTTTTTCGACAGTTTTGATAAAATTGCAGAAATGCTTTTGTTTATATCGTGCGTGCTTATTTTGATTGGGTGTGTCTACATTACTGTGAAGCTGCGTTTTGTGCAGTTTCGCTTTTTTCCAGCGCTCTTTTCGCTTTTAAAAGCTTCTTTTTCAAAAAAAGAGGCTCAGAATAAATCTAACACCATTTTGCCTCACACGGCCCTCATTACGGCTATGTCTACAACACTTGGTATTTCAACTATTGTGGCGCCGGTGATTGCCTGTAACTTAGGAGGCCCAGGTGCGCTTCTTGGGTTTTTGCTCACCTCATTTTTTGGCAGTGCTGCTACCTATGCAGAGGTAAACCTTTGCATCACCCACCGTAAACGCCATGATTCTGGCGCTATTATGGGTGGGCCTATGCAGTATCTAAAGGCTATATTTTCGCCCTTTGTAGCGCGCTGGTATGCTGTGTGCTGTTTAGCTTTAATGCTGGCTTGGTCGGCAGCTCAGGCAAACCAGGTGGCCGCTATCCTTGACTCCCCGCTTATAGAGGGTTTTAGGGTGTCTACAATGCTTACAGGCGCTGTAACGGCTGTGTTTGTACTGGTAATGCTCATGGGCGGCATTAAGCGTGTGGGCTGGTTTTCTATGATCCATGTGCCTTTGATGTTTGTGATCTATGTGGGGTCATGCCTCTTTATAGTGCTCTCAAACCTTGATAAGATGGGTGGTGTATTAACCGAGATCTTTACCTCGTTTTTATCGCCTCAGCCTATGGCAAGCGGCATTTTGGTTGGCGGAGCTATGAGTGGCCTTAGATGGGGTATATTTAAAGGTATACAGTGCTGTGAAACAGGTATTGGCACCCAAACTATGCCACATTCTATGGCCGAGACCAAAAACCCGGTAGCCCAAGGGCTTTTGGCAATGCTGTCTACCTACACAGCCGGTGTGGTGGCCTTTTTATCAGGGTGCGTAGCGCTTCTTACCAAAACATGGCAGGATCCATCCTTGCCTCTTGGTATGAGCATGGTGGCCGCTTCTTTTGAGATATACTTTTCGACCTATGGGATATGGATCATTACCGTAGCGTCACTGCTATTTGCCTCTGGACCTATTTTGGGTAACTGCTACAACGGCAGCCAGTGCTTTGGCTACCTTACAGACAACAAGCGCATCAAGGCCTATTATATAGCTTCTGCCTGCATGGTGTTTGTGGGGGCAATAGCTGATGTAAAAACGCTTTGGTCTGTGATGGATATTGTGCTTGCCTGCACGGCTCTGCCACATATTGCAGCACTCGTTGTCTATGCCTACAAAGAAGCTAAAGCTGGTTCATCTTTAACAGAGGATATGGTTGTAGCCCAGTAGAGAGAAGTTTTTGATAACAAAGTGTGTGATTTTTTTTAACGCAGAGAAAAAACAAAAGGCGCAAAGGCGCAGAGAAATACAAATACAATAATTAACAGCGATAGCATTCGAAGAGTAGCAAATGGTATTTGATTTTTTCTCTGCGGCTCTGCGTCTTTGTTTCTTTCTCTGCGTTAAAAAATGACACACACACATTGCCGTCAGAAGCTTTACACTAATGAGTGAGCAAAGCTGGTTCATCTTTAACAGAGGATATGGTTGTAGCATAAACTGTAAGGGCGGCAAGTAGCCCAAATACTGCTAAATAAAGCCCTACAAGTACCGGTTGATGTGTCACTTTATAGAGATAAAGTGACACAGAAGCTGCTGGCATGCCGATGGCTTGTGAGCCTAGCGTGTATCCTAGCGACAATATTGTATAGCGAGCCTGTTTTGGCACTCTTGAAAGAGCCCACGCATGATATGGCGCGGCAAAGGCCACACCGGCTGTAAGTATTATACAGCGCACAATCAGTATGGTGGTAAGTGAGGCTGATTCTAGACACCAAAAGAGCGGCATAGCCCCAAGGCCAAGAACAAGCGCCGCTGTTATCATCACCTTTTCTTTGCCTATTTTATAGGCCAAATACCCAAAACAGGGTAAAAGCAGCATATCCAGCACCAATAGCCAGCTATTCAGCTTCATCACCTCTGCCTTTGTGAGGGTTGTGATAAGCGGGATGTAGCCATTCATAAAATCAAAAGAAAAAATATAGGTGATGTAGGTGAAGCCTGAGGCTAAAATAAGGCCTATTAGGGGCCTTAGGTGAGCGCGGATGATAGCAAGGACTGGCGGCTTGGTAGTGGGTATTGGGGCATCATGATCAATCCGCCTTAGCCATAGCCCAAAAAAGGCCGTTATTCCCCCACCCCAAAAGAGATATCTCCAGGCGGTTTCTACGACTTCATGTGCGCTGATAAGGCCTACAAGGCTGGATGCCACAAGAATACCTACTAAAGTAGAGGCATCATAGAGGCTACTCATAAAGGAATGTTTGGCGCTGGGTGTATGTTCAAGTACATAGATAGCGCCCCCAACTGACTCCCCCGCCATAAAAAAGCTCTGCAGCATGCGCAAAGTTGCTAAAAGCATAGGCGCAAGCACCCCCACCTCAGCATATACCGGCAAAAAACCCATGCTAAAGGTAGTAAAGGCCATGCCAAGTAATGAAAGAGTAAGTGCCTGTTTGCGGCCAAACGTATCGCCAATCCAGCCAAAAAACACGGCTCCCAGAGGTTTAGTGAGAATACCAAGTGGCATCATGCCATAGGTCATGATAAGGGCCGTAATTGGGTCATACCCAGCAAAGAACAGCGGCGCCAAAAATGGAGCCAATAGCCCAAACAGCGCACTATCGTAGTGCTCTAAAATGTTCCCAATAACACTTGCAACACGTTTCATACGCGATATTTTAACACAGAGTAAGTTATGTGGGCAAGGCTCGCGATTTTTTTTAAACACAGAGAAAACTGTGGGGCATTTGCCGAAGGCTTTGGAGTGCGGTAATTTTTTACCGCTCTTAATTTTTGACCACACACTATATTTTCGATAGCCTCCAAAACATATAATAGCCCCACACTATAACAAAAATGGGAAAGCCCAAGTATTGAACGTTCATGTAAGTTGTGGAAGTTATTGTGAAATCGGTGTTTGGTCTAAAATTAAGAGCGGTAAAAAATTACCGCACTCCAAAGCGAGCTTACGCTCGCAAGCTGCAAATGTCCATTCATGACCACACTTATCCTGTGGTGATTTGGGAGATGAAGTTTACTAGGGGGCTGAGGTCGTCGCCTGGCTCAAAAGTTGGCAGGGCGTCTAGTTTTTCTTGTAAGGCTTCTTGTTGTTCTGGTGGGGCGCTGGCAACTAGGGTTTGGGCTTTTTCTAGGAGGCCTGGCAAGCTTGCTTTACTCATAAGCGTGTGCAAAGCTGTGAGGTCGTCGCCTGGCTTTAGGGTGGCAGCTAGCTCGCTTAACTCTTGTTGTAGGGCTGGGTTGTCTTTTACGAGGCCTTCAGCCTTTTGGAGCATGCCTGGCAGGCTTATTTTGCTTATGAACGCGTTTAACGGGGTTAAGTCGCCAGTAGTTTTAAAGTTATTTTCTAATGTTGCCAACTCGGCCTTAAGGGCTTTTTTGTCGGCCTCTGGAAGATCTAGGGTATCAATGTAGCGCTCGCAGGTTTTGATGATGGCAGGCTGCAGGGTTTCTGAATAGGATTTGCCTATGGGCCCTAATATCCCGATGCTAATAATGCTGTTGGCACTAAAGAGATTACCCTGATTAATTTTCTCTTGGTTTCCTTTTATGAAAACAGTCAAATTTTTACCATCTTTTCTCTCCTGAGATTCAATGCCTTTATTTAAAAGTACATCAATAGGGTCATCAACTAGTTCTTTGGCTGCTGCAAGCTTATTATCGAGCAAAGCCTTGGATTCAAAAGCTCGTCTTGCATCCATAATTGCTCCAGAGCCTATTTCTATATTAAAAGCCGTTCCTCGTGGACGTGTTGCTGCCACTTCGTTCATGATAAAATTAAAGTTACTTCTTATTAAAGGTATGGTCGAAGAAACTTTTTGGCCACTGTTATACATCTGGCCTACCATGAGGTTAATTTGAGCTTTGGAAAACGCCTCTTTGGCACCAGGGTTAGCTTGGACGTGCTCTTGTACTTCAGCGCGGTCTGCAAGCTTACTTGCCTCTAGTGCAGCAGTAGCTGTCAGTCCTTTTTTCTCAGCCCGAGCTAACAAATGTATAGCGCTATCAATTTCAGCTTTTGATAAAGATTTTTCATCTTTTAAACGTGCTTTTAATTCAGTAAGTTTGTCTTGCAGAAATGTCTTTACGCCCGCTTCGTTAGATCCACTATTTACGATTTGCTGTGAGAGCTCTGATAATCTAGTCATCTCGGCATTGTAGGAGCTACGCTTTGGGCTTAAACCCTCTCGTTTTGGGGCAATTTCTTTGATGCGAGAGATGATTTCGCCTTGAAGTAAGTCTTTTTCGTCAGATGTTAAGCATGAGATAATGGCTTCTTTTTCAATGTCAGTTTTGCTGTTTTTGAGTTCAGCCAGAAGCTGTTTTGAGTTGGTTTCAGCAACTTGTTTTGGAGAAGAAAATTGTTTTGGAGAAGCGGCTATATTTGCGCCACCCAACACATTTTCTAGAGACTCACTTAAGACCATTTTTTTGGGGCTTGGTGGCAAAGCTTCTCCAAAGCGAGGCTCTTTAGGAAGTGGTTTTAATTGCTGTGGAGTTTGTGGTAGGGGCTTTGTTGGCCGAGCAATTGGTGTTTCAGGAAGTGGCTTGGTGGGTCTTGCTGGTTCATCATCTCGTGGGGGTACTGGTGGCGGAGTTTCATTATCAGCTGCAAAATTATCATCTCGTTCTGGCACTGGAGGCCCAGGCATTTCACGAATATTAAGAGCTGCTAGCATCTGGCTACTTTTATCATCTGGTAACTGGCGAGCAAAGCCGGCGGCTATTTTGAGGTCACGCACTATGTCTGGAGTTCTTTGGCCTGCCATAAGGTTCTTTACTACATCTACATTACCCTCCTTAACAGCATCTAAAAGTGGGCGTGGAGGTTTTTCTGGCTTTGTTTGCGTGGTTGTTGGTGTAGCAGTAGGTGTTGCAGCTTTGGGGCTAGCATCAGGTGATTTTGCAAAGGTTTTTGCAAGCATTTTACTTGTGGCTTCAAGTGGGTTTGAATTTTTAGCATCAGCTCTGAAGTTTTTAACGTCTGTTGCTATTTGGGATAGGGCTTTACCTGCATTTTGAAATGGCTTGGCAATAGCACCAAAGAAGCCTTTTACTTTTTCACCTGTAGGGAGTTTATCTAAGAATTTATTAAGTACGCCGCTTTTGGAATTTTCATTCGTTTTGGCCGATAGTGCTGCCTTATCAGTTTTGGGAGTATCGCCTGTTGGTGTAGAAGTAGCGTTTAAAGCACCAGGCTGCCCCGTAGTCCCCTTTTCCCAACTCTCTTTTGTAGATTGTGCATCAGCTACACCCTGTTGTGTTATATCAAAATCTTGCGGCTGGTTATTTTTGTCGTTAATGCTGGTCATACTTATTCACCTCGTTTAAAAACAGCCAGTTCTAGGCGTTTTACTTGTAGTTCTAGGGTTAGCTGGAGTTCTTTTTCTTCTGGATTGTTGTTGAGCACAAATAGCGCCAGCTGCAGCTCGTTTATGGCATTTTCTAAGTCTTCTTGCGCTTCATAGCAGCGGCAGGCGTAGATATGGCTGTAGTAGTCATCTGGGTTACATCTTGATACAAAGGCATAGGCGTGAAGTGCCTCGTCATAGTTCTTGAGATGATATTCGCTATTGCCAAGACCTAGCCAAAAAACGGGGTTTTGTGGCTGCAGTATTGTCAGTACACAAAAAGCATCTGATGCTTCTTGAAAGTGCTCTTGATCATAGTGGTATTTGGCACATTGGTATATTTTTTCTAAAACGGCGTCTGTTATGCCCGCTATTTGCTGGAGGCTTTTATCTTGGACGAGTGCCTCTATAAAGGCTTGGCGGTCATTTGTGATGAGCGTACAAAGATCCGCTAACTTATCAAGGCCAGCGCTTAAATCTGGATCAATCTCTGCTCCCACCTGCATTTGAGTGGCTGCTTGTACAATGGCAAGCGTGCCGTTTTGGATACGGTTATGTGTGCCAGCAAGCTCATCTAGAAGGAGCTGCTGGAATTTTTCTAGAAAGAGTGTTTTTGGCAGTAGCTGATTTGGGGCCTGCATTTCAACGTCTGCTAGCACGTGTGCCAAATTAAGTGCTACATCCTGAAATGCGCCTTTAAGCTTGCTAACATCTTCTAATACTTTATTTTCCAGCTCTTTTTGGTTCATAGGTTACTGCTCAGTTTCAATTGAGGCTTTAATTTTGGCCGCATCGTTTTCTGCTTTTACATACTTTGCAAAGGCAGACTGCTCTAAAATTTCTGTAAGCGTTTTTAATTCCGGAACGTTAGAAAAATTTGCAAGTTCTGCCATTGCACTTTTAAAATATGAAACGGCGCCTCCTGGGTTATTCGCATTGGCAAGATCTTTCATCACTTTTTGAATGGTTGGGTACTTCTCGTTTTCAGCATAAGGCTTTAGCTTGCTTTGTAGGCTAGAAAACTCACTAGAGGCATTCATAAAAGCAATATGCTTTTGCAGTGTGAGGGCCGCTTTTACAGCATTGGAGATCTTTTCTGATGGAGGGTTTCCGGTGTAACTGCCTTTCATAATGGTAGCGAGCTGTCTTTCTTCAAGCCGAGACAGATTTTCTTTTGATCGTTTTGCCTCAAGGTCATATTGACGAAGCGCTAAGAACTCTTCAGGTACCTGTAGGTCTGTTACTTGGCTGTAGATGTCAGTAACAACAACACCATCATCCGCACCAGCTGCTTGCTGAAACTTTAAAAATTTATCTTCAACTTCTATGAGTTTTGAAAGCTTTGCTAAATTGGCAGTTTCTTCACTGTCGGTACTTACAATTTTTGGTTGTTCTTCTAGAAAGGTGTTGTCTTGTAAGAATGTGCCAATATAAGGCGTTACTAAAACATCTTTATTTTGACGACTATCATAAAATTCTCGAAGAACCTTTGAATTGATTAAATCTGAGGTTAGTCTGTTTGCCTCATTTAGCAAGGTGCCATATTCGGTTGGCTTACTATCTGTACCTATAACTTCTGCTAAAACTGAAGTGCCTTCTGAGGTTTTTAAGTTTGTGATGAAAGCGCTGTTAATTGCGCCAAGTATACCTTTTAATGAGGCGATATCACTTCGTTGCCTGCAGGCTTCAGCTAGAGTAATAAAGAATTTTATAGCCTGTTTTTGCTTAGCAACATCCGCTTCGCCTACTATGTTAGACGTGATAAAACTTGTAAGCTGGTTAAAAAAGTTTGTTATATCTTGGGTGGATGGAGATTTGCCATTCGGCCATTTGGATACCGCTAAATCGGTTCGATCAAGTCTTTGGTATAACGATCTATTGATTGTGAGGAGGTCGTTTGCCAATAAGGCAACAGCTTTTTGAGACTCAGCACTTGCTAAATCTTGTGTGCCAATGTTCTCTAATATTGTTTTTAATGAAACTGGTGGTTTAGCTTCTGAACTAAATGCAGGTGTAGGGATGGGAATCGCACGCAATTTGATAATCTTTGCTAATACATCGCGTCTATCTTGAGAAAGAGTTTCTAGTTTTGCAATAGCTTCTAGTGGCTCTTGAGCTTTTGCAAATTCACTTGTTCCTCTATTGGCAGCCGCCCATGAAATACAAAAGTTAATAATTCTTTCTTGCTGTTTATCTGTAGGATTATTTCGTAGTTCTGCAAGTGCCGCATGAAATAAAAAGTCTGCTGGTATAACGCTTGTACTTCTTACAATAAGTATTTCAGAAAGTGCCATTACGAAAGTGTTGCCACTAGAGACAAGTGAAAAGCCATTTTTTAATTGTTTTACAAGGTTCTTTGCAGCCACTTCTTTTTGAGAGCTTTCTATCATCTTTTTGATGGAATCGTCAGTGCACTTTGGATTTTTGAGCATCTCTTGGCGCTCAGGTGCGGTTAAGTTTGCTACATCTTCTTTTGTTTTTACTGTTTCAAATTTTGTAACGATGGCTGATGCAATAGTTTCATTTTCTTGTTTACGTAAAGCTGTCACTACCCTTTTAAGTTCAGGATCATTTGTCAATGCTTTTTCAAGAGCTTCTATTTGGTTACGGATTACTATACGCTCTGATAGTGCGGGATTATTATTGACACGTTTTGCAAGAAGATAAAAAGAAGCCTGCGCACGTATTGTAAATTGTGAGCGAAAGTTTTTGAGGAGCTGGTCGCTATTTTTTGCCTCATCAATCTTTGCTTTTACTGTTTTGTCATCAGCGTTTTCAGGGAGTTCATCAAGAACTCTATTTTCAAGTTCAATGCCGCGAGTTTTAATTGTCTCATCATCTTTTGCTAATTGCTCGGGGGTTGCTGCCCATTCGGCAACTTTTTCATCGGGTGCGTGCTTAAGTACTGATTGAATTAACGTAAGTGGGAGCTCGCGAAGAATTGAAAGTGTGGCACGTGCGGCCAGTGACTTGAGTGTTGCCTCATCATTTGCCTCAAAAGCTTTTTTTAGGTTGGCTTTGAAGGCGTCTTGGGAGCGAGGGGAGACAGGAGATTCTACTGTATGTCCTTCTATGGGTAAATATCGTTCTTGTACCTCTTGTACTTTAGCTGGTAAAGTTTCAAGCTTTTGTTTTAGCTCGGTTTGTTGCCCTTTAAGAGTAACTAGGCGTTTTTCTAAAAACTGTTTTATTACAGGTAGGTTGCTGCTAAATTCTCTAAATGAGAATTTTTTAGAAGATTCTTGGCCTGGTTTCAAAATGCTTTTTTCTATATTGGCAATAGACGCATCCACCTTCTGCAATTTAGACTGAAGCTTCTGGCGCTCATTTTCTTTATTGTCACCAGATGGATTGGATCTGAAAGGATTAGGAATACCAAAATCACTAAACATATACCTTATACCCCATGTACATATATTAATTTTACATGTATCAAGTATTTATTTAAAAGTATATATCAAGTTATATGTATTAAGCTTTTTTACATTCTAACCAATCGAATAAGCGTATAATTGGCTAAATCTACTGCAAATGGCTTGGATGAGTCTATAAATAGCTCCGTTGTGGGGTCCATTATAGTGATAATTCCCTCGTGTTCCCCTATTAAATACCCTCTATCTCGGGTAATTTGCTGAGGGTTGGTGGGTATTTCCTTCTCTAATGGTGTCCGAATGAGGATTTCCCAGATTTTAGCCGCTTTTTCGGCATCTATTGGCTTATCTACGGTCGTTTCTGAGCCTTTGGCCTTAAAATACTTATGAAAATAGAGGCCATCTGCATCTTTTGTATAGGTATATGTACCAAGTCTCCTTTCAACTTTGCCATTTATTACCATAATCATCTCGCCATAGAGCTGAATTCTCCCATACATTTTGGGGTCTGGGGTGCCCAAATTGACGTAAAAATCAGTATATTTTGTAAAATTATGCTCTCTATAGATCACCTTAGACAGTTTAGAGCTATATTCTGATTTTATATAGTCAGGATCAGTAGTAAGTATATACTTATCGTGATTCCAGCGGGTAACGCGTGAGTCATATTTAAGGTGGGCACTCACCTCTTGGCGCTGTGGCTCTCTTGGCACAAGTGGTGGGCTTGGTGTTCGCGCGACTGCAGTCCGAACTGTCCGAACTTTTTTGGTTTCTGGCGATTTTGTCCTCGGCTGTAACGTGACTTTGGCTATCTCAGCGCATAAGGTATCAACAGCATTCACCTCTTCGGGAGTTGTTGAAGTTTCGGGGCTGGATGCTGGACTGGGTACTTTTTTTCGTTTTTGCTCTTTTTTGCTTATTCTTTGAGGTCTGGGAGGACGAGGTAGGGGTAAATCATCAATAAAACCGGTTGGAGAGCCTCTTTTTATGGGAGATTCAATCCCAGCGTCCTTAAATAGTTGGGGGATAACAAGACTTATGCCTCGTTCTAATTTTTTTAGTTTACCATCTGCGTGTGCATATTGCGCGGATGTTGTTTTTGTCCATGTGTATTCTTCATCTTGATCAATATCATCTTCACCCGCTACAACAGGTATCTCTTGAGAATATGTGAGATTCGAAAGGCGGTCATTTTTAGTTATTCGTGCGTGGGCTTCTATAGCATTTGCAAAAAGAGTATAGAGGTTTACATCATCTGTAGCCGAGGTTTTGGCTAAAATTTTATAAAGGTCTGGATGTGGTGTGCTTTTTGTAGCAAAAACGTTGGTGAATTCCAGATCTGTCTTTAATAATTTTCTATAAAACTGGGCGAGCAGGCAGTGTTGCTGTACGCGCTCCTCTAGTGGGCAAGTGTTAATCACCTCTACACGTTCACGATAGGTACTTGCCAATGTAAAGATAAAAAAAAGATGCCGTTTTAAAAGATATGAAAGGGTTCTGAATGGAACAAAATCAGGGTTCGTAAACCCTCTTACAGAAAAATCTACTGCCCTCCATTTGTAATCAAGTTTTTTGAGTCGGCAGATGCGTTCGTTTAGTTCTAGTATTTCTAAACATTCTTTAAAAAATACCGGATCATGATCGGCGAGCTTTTGATATTGGTGCAAACTTTTTAAGGCGGGTTGTACTTTAGAGGCAGAAAACTCAAGCTTGTTAGTGGCGTGAGTGACTATTCTTTTTGCAGCATCCCGTACTATTTTTTGCAGGGACTGTTCGCGGTCATTTGTTTGATCGTGCCCAAAAATGACGGCCTCAGAGTCCTCCACAGCTGTTACCGGCACTCTATTTGCAAATTTAGAAAGAATAAGATCGTTAATTTCCTGCTGCAACAATGTGTATTCTGTTATGTAGCGCAGAATAAGCTTTCGCATAAAAAGCACATCGCGAGGAAACATAAGAATATCAAGATCAGAATCAGTTGTATACTTTGGCATATTTTTAAGAAAATACTGCTCAATAAGCGTTTGGCCAGTTTTTGATTCGTGGTCTATATCCTGAAAAGGCAAGATTTTTTCATAGTTTTGTTGGCTTCTGGCATATTTCCACCTTCCTTGAGCTAAAGGAAAATGAAACTCTTGTAGGGCCTGGTAGGTGGGATTATCTTCCGGCACCATTTTTTTGGTAAAATAGGTTACTGTGCGCTCTTTTAGGGTTTTTAGTGTGTCTTTGGGTAGATTGTTATCGAGTTTACTAGTTAATGTGAGCTCGTTAAGATCTGCTATCAGCTTTTTCATGAGCGCATCGCACGTAGCTTCATTTTCAGGCACATTTGTAAGGGTAAGGGTATTTTTAGCGTCTATAGTAAGAAAGCATTTTTCATTAGCAGTAGCGAGCTTATAGGCAGTGTCTAGTCTTGAAAATGTTTGTACGCAAGATACCATGTGCTCTAAATTCCTTAATTCAGTTGCTGCATCAGCCGCACAAGGCGGATGCGGGCGTTATTTTTAGGGTCTACAATTACTACTAAATTTGGTGTTTCTGATTCTACATAGCTGTCGTCGCTCGCGGGATCTTGTGCTTCTTCATCCTCAAAGATTACAGGAGATATTTTGTTTTTTTTAAGCACATCCCAACCTTTATGCAGGTCCGGGCTTACAATTTCGCGGCTATTTTTTTGCGTGAAAAAACGGTGAAAAATTTGTTTTCCTGTATAGGTAAAGATACCCTGTTTTTTTTGTTGCCCGGTTGGAGTGTCCACAATAATTTCACCCACTAGCTGCTTTCGCTCTGTAGTATTATACATCTTGAGAACTTCGGGGTCGTCTGTTGGGACTGCTTCTTGTAGGTAATTGTCAACTGCGCGTGCAAAGCTGTGTTTGATCCGTATCCACATTTTTTTATTGTCACTACATACTTTGTCTCTATATTTAGGGTCGTGAACAAAAGGGTCGCGCTTATGACCTATGGGAAAGAACCAGTCATTCACGCGTCTTGCACATGGTAAAATAACAGCAAACGAGAGCGGTTTTACTGGAGGTGCTGTGGCTAAAGTTACATTGGCAAGAGATTCTGTAACCACTTCTACTGCTGCCGCTGGTGGAGTTACAGTGTTGGGAGATGGGCTTCTTGATGCAGTCGAATTTGGCTTTCTGGGCTTTATAGACCGTCTAGTATAGGTAGGCAGATCTTCGATAAATGACTTTTTAGGTTCTTTTTTATCCAGTTCTTTTAGAAGGTCTCCAATTTTGTCTTGCATCCTTCCGGTTACGAGAGTTTTGATTTCTTCAACAATGTCTACATACCCTTTGGCCGTTGGGATGTCAAAAGTAAAAACTTTGTTTGCAAATGGAGAATAAAAGGGAAATTGCTCATATTTGACAAAATTTTTTATACCCTTGGTTTTTGCTGACTGTAGGTTGCGAAATTCTGATATTTTGCAGGCAAGGCGGGCATAGAGACTAGAGTTTGCAACAGGAATAAATTTAGGAAAAGTATAGCGCAAGAGCTGGAGATTCTGAATGGCTATTGTATTATGAAACACAAAATTTGCGTGAATGCTTTCAGGTGTTTGTTCTTCGGGTTTTGTCTGTAAAGCAGCATGCAGCCTATCGCCTAAATTGTATAAATATTTTAAACGCTTTCGTGGCAAGTAGCTCGCGGCAGAAAAATGGCGTTTACTTTTATCGACTGGTATAACCTGTGATCGCGTAAAGGTAGATTTCTCTTGCCACTCGGCATGGAGCTCGGATTTATGAAAGACAATCTCATTCACAATAAGCATATCAATGCAGAGATTATAAAAATCAGGTTTATAATCTGGCTGTGCTTTATAAGCTAAAAGTTTCTTTAAAAGAGTCTCTGTTCCACTGCCTATGCCATGTTTTACAAGAGAGCAGCAGGCTTTTTTTGTTTGTAGAAATAACCCCAGTTCTACAATATCGGCATCTTGAGGCTCAAAAATGATTGCCTGTTTGTTGGGTTGCACTTTTTCATAAGAAATTCGTACTTTTTTTTGATAGTATTTTGCTATATGCTCATTAAGTTTGTGCTCTATTGTAACTAGAAGCAAAAGGCGATGATAGATCATCTTTTCTATAAAAAGAACAGTACGAGGATAGGTTAATGTTTCAAAGTCAATTTCAGCTGGATGCTCTATCTTATCGTTAAGTAGATGTATGGCATGTTGGGAGTTTTCATCATAGGTAGTAATGCGTGTACGGGCTTTTGCTTCCCATGCACACACAGTAGCACCAAAAATCATTACTTCTAGATGAAAAAGTCTGTCGGAGGTCTCCCCCATTCTGCCACGTAAAAATGTAAATACCTGCTCTCGTAGGGCATCAAATGGGCGCTTGGGCATAAAAGAATCAGGGCCATAGAGCTGGCTGAGGCCACTAAGCTGATTGATTAGTTGGTTGTAATAGAGGTTAGCGGTTTCACATGTGAGATCTTCTGGGTTTGTAGCTGTTTGTGCCTTTAAAAGCACAAGCTGCATCAGCGTATCTACTTGAAGAGCTAGTTGTGGGATAATGCTTCGGTGAGCAAGCCCATATCCATAAATATGACGTGCAAGCTGTAAACAGGCATCATAGGCCGGGCGGGTAGTTTCTGCAACTGTTGCGGCTAATTGACGTCTTACTACCGTAAATATCGCATCTGGCGAGGCGGCAAGAGATGCGTTGGTGGTAATTGAAATTGTTTCGTTTTTTGCAGAGAGAAAAGCTGCAGAATTATTGGCGTGCGTAAAGGCAAGGTTTAGTCTACAAATCGTCATTACTAAAAAAGGGGCCGATTACTATATAAAAAGCAAAATTATATTGGTTCGGCTTCTTTTTTACAACATAATAAATTTTATTTACGTGCTATTTCAACAACGCCGCTATATTCATTATTAGTATATGCTTTTGTAACAGTAATAGTAGAAGTTATAGCAAATTCACCCTTGCTCACTTCTGCGCCTGGATCACCTTCTACGTCTTTAAATTCTTGATTTATCTGTATGGTACAGGCAGGTGTTGGAAGGTCTAGTAAAGTAAATTCATAATCTGGATCCATGCGCTTATCTGAGGCTACAATTCTTCTATTTGTAGCCATTTCCTCATTTGTCATTAAACCCATGCGGAGAGAATTTAAATCGCCACGAAGTCTTATGGGGTTAATATCAATTGCCATTAAAGTAACTGCATCAACAACCAGTTGCTGGATTTCTTCTATTTTTTCATTTGGCCACTTTTGTATAAAAGCATTTTCTAGTTGCTGGCACATATGAGCAACATTTGCTATCTGGCCAATTTCGTTAGAGAGCTTTGTTAGCGGAACTCCAGCAATGTGCACTGTGCTCAAATCTTTTCTACCTAAAGTGCTTTTGCAAGCTGTATAATCTGGTATCAAAGCATGCCATTTGATTACTTGGTCTTGTAAGTCTTGAGGAAGTTCATCGAGTGTGCCAAGAGGTTCTTTATGGACTTCATGCAGGGTTTGAGGTTTGATTGCCACGTGATGGGTAATGCGTGTGCCACTGGCAAGCTGATCGTTCATGTTTGCAAGTAATCCCGCCCGTACTTCATGTAATTGGGGGTTATTGAGTAGCGCTCTAAAGTCGGTTTTGGTGTTTCTTTCTACAAAGCCGAGCAGGCCATGTTTTTGCATGTCGTTTTGTAATTTAGCAGCAAATCTATTGGCTGCTCTGTTTTCTTTAAACTGATTGTATTTAGTAGAAATTTTTGAAGTAAAACTACCCACCATTTTTTGAATGGGATTTAGTTTGGGCTCTTTTAGGGCAGAAATTTCTTTTTGCACTTTGGCAAGGGCGTAATCAAGCCCTGTTATTGTAGCATCTAGCGTGTAGATTTCTTGTAAGAGTGTGTCGGACTCAGGATCTCTGTGCGAGCCAAGGAGGCCGCTTTCATTGAGTGCGTGGTTTGTCCAGGCCATTCTATATTGCGGTAACTGGAGGATGTCTTTAATAGTGTTTCGTTCCTGTATAAGTGATTGCTGTTCTTGCAGTTTACCTTCAAGAGTTACAGGCGCCTGAGCTGTTTTTTCGGTGAGAGGCAATTCAGGATGAATTTTTTTTGCCAATAAATTAATTTGAACTTTTTCTTTTTCGAGTGTTTTAATAACAAACTTGGAAAAGATAAAGCCAATCTTTTTTTCTTTACTGCCTGTTTGAAGAGCAGTAATTTGATGGTCAATTTCCCCAGCTCTTAAGCGAAGGCCAACGAGTGCCTTCTGCTGGATTGATTCTATGCGAGGAAATTTTTCATTTAAGCCGGATGGTTGTACTGACATACTAACACCCCATAATAAGACTATAGAATTAGTCTATCAGAAAACAATAATTATTTTAAAATAGTATTTACCATAAGGGCTGTAATAGTAAGTGCACAGGCAACCACCTTACCAAGGCGAACAGGCTCTCCAACGAGTACAATAACAGGCCGCATGATGGCCGCGCCCACAATCACATGAGCCACAATTAGGCGCATGCCGGTAGCTTCTGTCCAGCCCATCTTTTTAAAAACTTCATCAACGGCACGCGCAACTAAAGTTGTTATAGCAACAGCGGCCCCAGTAAGCCGAAAATAGGGGTGAGCTGCCGCGGCAGTACGCGCCGGAAACTGCCTAAACAGCACAGCACCAATCACACTCCCAGCCGTAAATCCACCTGCTGCCGAATACGT
>JAJFUY010000302.1 GCA_021372185.1 Chlamydiales bacterium
GGGTGAGGAATGTGTCTTTTCAGGGGACCATTTTGGTCCTCTTTTAACCGTGATAGATTAGACAGTTTTAAATTATAAATTTTAAAAATGTGTAAGCTATGTGGGTGTGCTAAAGTGTAAACCATGTCTGTGTTCGACATCGCGTGATTCAATCGCCCTCAGCCGGGCTCTAGGAAAATGGATACCTATTCCCACCGTTCCCTTCGGTCACGGTGGGCTTCGTTCAGTCGTCCTACGGACTCTAATACAAATTTACTTATTGATGACGTTGACTTCGATCAATCGTCCAGAAGGTCTCTAGGCGTCAGTTTCCTGTACGCGCTTCAAGAACTGCTGAAAGTTAGGGGTGGAACGGAGGTACTCGAGCCAGCGGTCTTCGAGTACGTCGCTAATTGGGGGCATGGTGTCGGTTTCAAAGGCTTTTAAGAGGAAGTGGTAGGCCTCTGGCCCGTTTTCTTGTAAAGAATAGAGGCAGGCCATGCTGTAATAGATTGATTGACTACCAAGGGCTATAGCTTGAAGAAATTGCTGTTCGGCAAGTTCGTAGAGTGACCGTCTCACGGCAATGTCAGCTGGGTCTTGGGTAAGCTCTGCAATGTTCATATAGGCCATGGCAACATCTGCCCATGCTGTTTCATCTTCAGAGTCTTCTCGAAGAACTGTTTGAAGCTCTTCAATGCCCTTTTCTAAGAAGCTGATGTCGTTTGATAGCTCCCCTTCGTGGCAAAGAGCTAGGCCAAGATGATAGCGTGCTTGGGTATTTGTGGGGTCGATTGTTAAGGCGTGTTGAAGCACTTCGATAGCCTTTTCGTAATAGCCTTCGTCGTCGCTAATGTCTCCCCAAAAATCTAAGGCACTGCCGTAGTTTATAAGCCAAACAGGGTTTACCTGTTCGTGCAATAAAATGGCGCGTTCAAATTTTTCTACGGCTTCTTGTACGTGTGTTTTTTCGTGAGTAAGGTCTGCTAGGTTTAAGAGCGCGATACCCCAGTCGTTCCACATATAACCAAAGCGGCCTATATCTGTTTTGGCAGCTACGCTAAAGGCAGCACAGGCCTCTTGAATAAGCTGAAGGTCATTTTCAAACTCACCAAGAGAGTATTTGGCAACGGCCAAAACATGCCAAGAGATACCCACACGGTCGTTAAGGGCAATAGCGCGCTCAGCATTTTCTATGGCAATCTGAAAGTAGGTTTCTTCTGAGAAGTAGCGTCCAAGCTCTAAGTTAGCAACAGCTAAGCTTGCCCATGTATAGGGTAAGTCTGGACCCTCTATTGTGGCCGTTTCTGCTATTTCTTGAGCATCTGTTAAAAATTTTAGGTCTTCTTCGTTGCCGCCATAAAGAGAAAAGGCCTCTGACATACGTGAGAGCAATAGAGGCTTATCATCAGCAAAGTTATCTAAGCGTCCAAGTTTTTCTAGGCAGCTTTCAAGATAAGAAATATCCTGCCATAGTTTTGCAGCGTAGAGCAGCATGTAGCCCCAAAATGCCCAGGCATTACCAAAATCGGGCTTTAGGGTTGTAGACTCTGCAAAGCACTCTTGGGCCTGTTTAAAGTAGGTTTCTTCATGGTGCATTTCAAAGAGATACTGGTAGCATGCTCCTAAATTACAGTAGCGCACGGCTCTATCGTGTGTGGCGTCTGGTAGTGAGCTGATAGGTATGTCGCTATCTAAAGAATAGAGATAAAGCTCAATGGCCTCAAACATGAGGTCGTGGTTATTGATGAGTAGTGATAGCTCTACTAAGGCATTGGCAAAGTCATTATAAAAATGATCTTTTGTAAGACCTAAATCTTTAGCTTTTCTGTAGCAGCCAATAGCTTTATGCGTGTCGCCTGCTTCTCCAGAGTGTCTTCCCATCATAAAAAAGGCTAGGCCATAGTGCCAATAAAAATCTAAATGGGCATTTGGGTCGCTTAAAAGTGGTTCGGCTTTAGCAAATTTTTCTTCTGCCTGGGTAAAAAATGAGGGATCTTTCTGAGCTATACCGCGGCGAACGAGGACATTACCCCATGCATACCAGGCTTCAAATAATTTATTGTCAAATGAGAGTGCTTTTTCGAGGCAGACCGAGCTTTCTTCTAAAAGTATAAGAGATTCTTGAACACCAAAAGCAAGACCGCGTCTATACCAAATAGTGCCATCATCCGGCGCTAAACTCGACGCTAAATGAAAAAGTTTTTTTGCGGATTGTATGGCTTCAGCATCTGATGCGCGCTTTAAATCACTTTCGGCAGCAATCACAAACAGTCGAGCTAAAAGCAGCCTCTCATCATGTGTGAGCGGCCCCCATGATTGCTGGTCTGTAAAGCTGTCGAGTTTATCATAAGACTGCGTGTGCAGTATTTCTTTTAAAGTTTTGGCTATTGGTGTGTCTTCGCTCATATACCATAAGTGTATAGTAAATCTCGTTTTACAACAAGTGCTGCTCTTTGGTATCTTTTTAGCATGAAAAATGAAAAATATACAGATCGTGACACAAGTTGGCAAAAATCGGCTCAATGGTACGATGGCGTTGTAGGCGATCTTGGTAGCTACTACCACCAGCATATCATCCTTCCTGGGGTTATTAGACTATTAGCGTTACAGCCCACAGATTCAGTGCTTGATATTGGCTGTGGACAAGGCGTGCTTGCTAGCCGCATTCCACGAGAAGTTGGTTATCTTGGCTTTGATGCGGCACGCACGCTACTGGCAAGTGCAAAAGCCCGCCATAAAGGCAGATCTTTCCAATATGCAGATAGCACAAAACCCCTTCCACTTCCGCCGCAAAAAAAATTCACACGTGCAACCATTATTTTAGCACTGCAAAATATGGCCGATCCTGCTGCTGTTTTGCATAATATTCAACTGCATCTAGAGCCAAATGCTAAGCTTGTGATTGTGCTTAATCACCCATGTTATCGCATACCCCGTCAGTCATCATGGGGATTTGACGAGCAGTCAAAAATGCAGTACCGCCGCGTAAACTGCTATATGAGCGAACAAAACATTCCTATCTTTACTAACCCGGGTCAAGAAAACACGCCTACTACTGTTTCGTTTCACCACCCACTGTCGAGCTATTTTAGCTTCTTGCAAAAAGCAGGCTTCATGGTGCAAGGGCTTGAAGAATGGTGCTCAGATAAAATGAGTGAAGGAAAAGCTGCTCGCTGGGAAAATAGAGCAAGAAAAGAATTTCCTCTCTTTATGGCAATATGTGCGGTGAAAACTCCATGATTAAAAAAATTTGCATAATGTTGCTTGGGGTGAGTTCTTCTCTAAGTGCTTTAGAACTGGAAAGCGCAGCCTTTGGCCAAAATGACACAATCCCCATCCGATATACTTGTGAAGGCTCTAGTTTGTCTCCCCCACTAGTCTGGCAAGGCGCACCTGTTAACACAAAAAGCTACGTTCTTACCTGCGTAGACCCGGATGCGCCCTCAGGCACTTTTATTCACTGGCTACTTTTTAACTTACCGCCAGACACCACTCAGCTTCATGAAGGTCTTTTCAACCGAGAAGCCCTTCCAAACGGTGCCTTGCAAGGCATTAATAGCTACGGCAACGTTGGCTATAATGGCCCTTGCCCGCCTCCTGGCGCAAGCCACAGTTACATCTTTACACTCTATGCTCTTGATTGCATGTTGCCGCTTACTAACTCGGCAACAAAGGCGCAAATTGATGCCGCATGCCAAGGCCACATCCTCGCGCAATCCCAACTCATAGGCACCTACGCACTGTCTAAGAAATAAAATTCTAGATAGGTAGACCTTTCCTCATAGTCTCGTGAAAAATGAACAAATTTGTGGGCCGTAGGTCCACATTCATTATTAGCCCATAGTGTAGCCCCAAAGGGGCAAACTATGGGAACGCATACGAAAAAACCATCAGAGCCACTTTA
>JAJFUY010000333.1 GCA_021372185.1 Chlamydiales bacterium
ACTCAAGACACCTCACACCTAGATGTCACACGCGATTTTGGCATAGCAAAAGCCGCGAGCCTTATCGAAAAACAGAGCGCCAAACTACTAAAACTCCCAGGCGTAATTGGCCACGCCATCGGCACCGATGACCACGACCAATCACCCTTCATCTACATACTCGTAGAAAGCGCCGCCCACGCATCAGCCAGTACCCTCCCCAAAGAAGTAGAAGGCCTCCCAGTAAAAATCATGGAAGTCGGCACAATCGTCGCTTACTAATCCCCTGCTCAAAATTGACTATTCTGCATGCTAATGCGGAATAGTCTTGACTAAAACGCATCAGCGTGCATAATAGTCAGCATGGAAAGATCTCAAAAAAATGCTATTTTACATGATTTAGGCAAGAAAATGGTGCTTCTTGCAGGACCTAGGCAAGCAGGAAAAACTACCCTTGCTCGCGAAATAGGCACACTTTTTTCACCAACCGTTTACCTTAATTATGATCGTCTTGAAGATAGAAAAATTATTAAGGCTGAATCCTGGCATCCCAATACAGAACTGCTCATACTTGATGAAATTCATAAAATGCCAAAATGGAAAAATTACCTAAAGGGCATTTATGACACGAAACCTTCTCATCTTAAAATATTAGTCACTGGAAGTGCGCGTTTAGAGATTTTTAAAAAGGTTGGGGATTCATTAGCAGGAAGATTTTTTTTACATCGCCTTTTGCCTTTAAGTCCTGCAGAACTTTTTACAGTTGGTATGAAACCGGATGTAGAAAGACTTATAGAAAGAGGCGGTTTTCCTGAGCCTTATTTAGATGAAAGCCCAATTGATGCCAAGCGTTGGCGAATGCAGTATATTGATAGCCTTATCAGAACTGATGTTTTAGATTTTGAAAACATACATAATTTGCATTCCATGCAGCTCTTATTTGAACTGTTACGAAAAAAAGTGAGTTCTTCAATATCTTATTCATCTTTGGCTGAAGATATAGGGATTGCCCCCAATACAGTAAAAAAATATATCCAAATTTTAGAAGCTCTTTTTATAGTGTTTAGAGTTACCCCATTTTCTAAAAATATTGCCCGTAGCATAACCAAAGAACCAAAAATTTATTTTTTTGATACAGGACTTGTGGATGGTGACGAAGGCGCTAAATTCGAAAATTTTTCTGCACTCTGCCTTTTAAAACACGTATTAATGAAAATTGATTACCAAGCCGAGCCCTATGCATTACATTATCTTAAAACAAAAGAAGGCATTGAAGTTGATTTTGCCCTTGTTAAAGATAATCAGATCCAAGCGATGATAGAAGCAAAAGTCTCTGACAATACTCCTGGAAAAGGACTTGTGTATTTCCGTGAAAAATATAAATTTCCTGCATTTCAAGTTGTAAAGCATTTGCGTACTCAAGAAGTCCGTAATGGCATTGAAATAGTAGAAGCTCAAAAATTCTTCCAAAGCCTCCAATAAACCAACAAGGAGACTACATATGCCCTTTACAATAGACGGCCAATGGATACCTTCTAAGGCACCAGCCGTAACATCAAATAAACCTGTGAAGGTACGCCTCATAAAACGCGGCAAAAGCACCCTTACGGTAATTTTAAACCTTGCTATGACAGCAGCAGAACTTACCGCGCTCGCCTCCAACCTAAAAAAGAAACTAGGCTGCGGCGGTGCCGTTAAAGATGACACCATAGAAATGCAAGGCGACAAAGTGGCTACGATACTTACGTATCTCTCAGAAATTGGCATCAAAGCTTCTTAAATTGGTCTATTATGAAGAATTTTTTAACACTAGCACTCGCGTCAACAATGAGAAGCTGTCTCTTTGCTTTTTTAATTTGCACAAGCTTTATAAACGCGGCCGTGCTCCGAGATCTTCAGCTCTACTACGATGTAGAAAAGCTGTCTGAAGAGCTCGAAAACGTGGCAGGCGCCTATATGCCTCGTTGGGGAGTGGACATGAACTGGACGGCAATACCCTTGCGCAATGCTACCGGCAGCTCTCTTCAAGATGGAATCGAAATCAACAATACGATCAAAAAAAATGGAATGCTGCCCTGTACCGATACGCACTTTTTACAAGAGCTTCCCTACATGGCCTCTATTTTAGATGAAATTGCCGATAAGTTTGACACGGAAATAGGCTTAGTGCGCATCTCTAAGGTGCCAGCGTACAGTACAATCACCCGCCATCAAGATGGAAGAGCCTTTGACCTGGATAAGGGCTCTATCTCTCGTCTACACATACCCATCATAACGGCAAGCGACGCAATTTTTGAAGTAGGTGCTTGTTCCTACAATTTGATCCCTGGCACCCTCTATTACGTAAACGTCTCCAAACCCCACGCCGTCTACAACAAAGGCCCCCACGATCGTATCCACCTCATCATCGACGTCCACACCAGCCCCTCACTTCACGCCCACATCCACTCCTGCCCCGAAATGTAAATTCCACAGGTTTACTATGAGGAACGTTATCTAGAATATACTTGTCATCAAATGCGATAGTTATCTAAGCTCTGAGCATGAAAATTAACTGGTTGTAGCAGCAATTGCATCGTCATCGACTCGCATTAAGCAGAATGTATGGCAATGGGTATATAATAAAATTGCACGTCGAGATACTTCGGGTGCATTCATATTTATGAATTACGGATATTTTGATAAAAAAAAGAATCTCTCCCTCTTGATAGTCAAGATGAACCCTTCAGATACTATATCCAACTATACAACCATGTAGTACAAAACATAGATCTCGCCGGCAAAGATGTGCTTGAAGTTGGATGCGGTCGAGGAGGTGGCGGTTCATTTATCTTACGCTACAAAAATCCACGCTCTTTTATTGGCGTTGACTTATCTGATGAGGCAATTTCATGGTGTCAAAATCATTACTCAGCTGCTAATGCTACGTGGCTACAGGGTGCAGCTGATTCACTTCCCATTGCCGACAAGAGCGTTGATATCGTGATAAATGTAGAGTCCTCTCATTGCTATCCAGACATGCAGAAATTTCTTAGTGAAGTGACTCGGATTTTAAGACCAAATGGATATTTTGCTTTTTGTGATATACGCCGTATATCTAGTATTGAAAAATTAGCTAACGCATTAGCCACTTCAGGTTTACATATCCTTAGCCAAAGTGAAATCACACCACAGGTGCTTCAGGCTCTTGATAAAGTGTCTCAATCACGAAGCGCTCAAATTGCTTCTGTTTTTCCCATCTTCCTACGACCAGCAGTCCGCGATTTTGCAGCAGTAAAAGATTCTTCAATTTATACCATGCTCGCCACAGGTCAAATGAAATACTTCTGCTATTTGTTGCAAAATCAGTGAAAATCGCAAGAAACTTAGTAAATCTTTTAATGACTCCAAAGACATCAAAGACGCCCTCCGCAAAAAGATTGCAGAGTTACGCGAACAAGCAGAACTACTACAGAGCCAGTATTCTGAGCACATGAAGAACCATAATAAACGGCATCAATCAGTTGTAGAAACCCTCCGTGGCCCCAACTTGAAAGAGCAACTGACCTAACTTACAATGCCGCATGCATGCTCGGCTCTTTTCACAAAAGGGCTAAATTTGGGGTAAGGTCCTGTAAAAAAGCCTCGACAGGCATGCAGAGGATGTTTTTTTTGTACATTTTTTCGGTGCCACGATAGAGAAAAATCCCTTTTGCCTCCGGATAATCTTCCATAAATGACTGAAGCGGTTGCAGGTCTCCAAGTGAAATGGTTTTACTGTTTTTCACTTCAATTGCCCAAAAGCCTAATGGACCTAAAATAATAAAATCAACCTCAACTCCGGAACGTGTGCGCCAAAAATTTAATGTGTGTTTTTCTGATGTATAATCCTTCCATGCAATAAGGTGCTGCGCAACAAGGCCTTCAAGTGCAGATCCGCCAATTTCAGACTTACTGTCATTTATAGAAAATGGCCTTAATGCCTGAAATACACCAGCATCAAAAAAATAAAATTTTGGATGCATACTAAGCTCTCTTTTTGCCCTATTTGTAAAGACATGGATTTGGTATGCGATAAGCATATCTTCTAGGATGCTGATCCAGGAATCTACAGTGGTACGCTTGACATGACATTCTCTTGAAATATTCGATACGTTCAGAATTGAACCATGCGAAAAGCTCATAGTCCTTAAAAATCTTGTAAAGGGTTCCATATTGCGGATCAACCCTTCCATTTTTATTTCTTCTTCCAAGTAAAGCGAAATATAGCTTTCCAAAGTTTCAAGAGGTTTTTCAACTGAAAATCGAAGAGGTAATAATCCAAAGGACAATGCATCATCAAGGTTGAAAAGGGTTGGGATTTCTTTAGCCATAAAAGGATGCATCACCTTCCTTAAGGCACGTCCTCCTAATAAGTCAACTCCATCGCGTTTCAATTTTCGCGCACTTGAACCTGTTAAAATAAATTTCCACCTTCTCTTTTTTTCGATTAATACATGTACTACCGAAAGAAGGCTTGGAACTTTTTGAATTTCGTCTATTATAATGGTGGCTCCATCATCAAGAGCCTCAACTAGTCCTTTTAACAGATCAGGATCTGAGGAATAACGAAGTCTTTCCCCCGCAAGACGCAGATCGATAAGCAGCGCATTGGGATGCCGAATGGCTGCAAGCGTAGATTTTCCGGTACCCCTTGGACCAAGTAAAAAATAACTTGTTTCTGGTTCTTGAAAGATTCTTTCTACCGGTTGATAAGCCATAATACCCTCATTTTGCCATCGCTAATGTCATTTTGCGTCTCATTTTGACATTTGCGATGGCAT
>JAJFUY010000348.1 GCA_021372185.1 Chlamydiales bacterium
CTACATTATGGGCTAATAATCAGGTGCACCTTCGGCGCACAAATTACAATAACCTTCCTCTTAAACCTTCTACTTGCTATCTGTTGTTATCGTTATATCGTTTTATCGTTGTAATCGTTGAAAATTTTTGCAAGCTTCTCACTTTTTATCGTGTTCGTTAGATGACAAAAAATTGTAGAGGAACTGGTATTGTGCAAGGGTTTGGACCATACCCGCACGACCAGATTCTGGTTTTCTCAATTCTTTTACGGTAGCTTGGATGTCAGGCGCTTGCTTTGGGAAGCGTTGCATTTGTCCTAAGATATGGTGTAGGGCCACAAAGGTGCCTGTACGGCCTTTCCCAAGGCTTCCGTGAACAAGTAAGGGCCGGTTTACCCCACACATTAATCTTAGATAGTTGGTGTCATTAATTAGGCGTTGCACTAGCTTGATATTGGCGCCTTGGCCTTCTTGCCAATTTTCATACTTAAGTTGGTAAACATATCTTGGTTTATGTCCTGAGCAAGAGAGTTTAAACACTCTTATACTTAAACCCTCTTCATGATCTTGGCTGCCTCCGGCATAGCGTAGCTGTTCATCTATACACTTCACAGTAATATCACCGTAGCTTTCAGCCTTGGCAAGTACATCTGGCCAGTATTTAGAGCATTGGGTTTTGTCATTGGCTGCAAGCTCTGTGAGCATCAGTATAATGGGAGTATTGTGCTGCCAAACCATCTGCCAAAATTCTACTATTGAATTACATTTTGCATCTACATAGGGCCCTTGGGCACATATGTAGCTAATGCCATCAGTTACCTTAACCATGCTTGCATTGATATAGCCCTCTCCGAATAGCTTGATGCGGTTCGCATCATATGCTAGCGCCGTATTGCCACCGCGATTTACTCTTATATCCAAAGATGCCTGGCAGTACTCTTGAGGAAATACTTCTTTAGAAATCTGATCAAATTCTTTGGCTATTTTGGCATCATCGATATTGAATCTTTGAAGTTTTTTATCTTCTATTAAGAATTTTCTTCGTAAAAGAAATTCATCTAGATTATCAATCTTCAATGGACCACAGACGATTATGCCTTGATAGGTTACCTGCAGGCGTAAATATTCCAATTCTAGATTCGTATTGTAAAAATACAATACAAGACGCGCATTGTCACCTTCAATAGGCCCTAAAAGGCAAGCTCCTGCCGTTTTATCTAATTTGGCGACTATTTGGCGATGTGATCCCTCAATATAGTAGGCACTGCTCTTTATTTGCTCTAACACAGTTTCTTGTTTTGTATGCAGCTGATTTAGAGGCCTAGGGGCATTGCCAATGGGTGTAAATGTTGCCACATCCTGTATAATAGTATTTTGAACTACAAGATGGGCGGCACCCGCCTGTGGCTTTACATTGGGTAATCGATAGTCTTGTATGCCACTTTGGAGCGCTTGTCTAAAATGTTCCCAGTCACAGCCTTCAAAATTTCGGAACTCCCATTCAAACAACTTGGGGTCAATATAATAACAGCCCAGAACAAACAGTGATTCTTTACATGCAACTTCTACCGTCACAGCAGTGTCAAAAGCTTCAAACATTTCCTCCTTACCTGACAGCATGTCATTACCTAGTTCCGCCGTGAGTCCACAATTAGCTAAAGTCGTTATCATGGTTTTAAGCCAAAAAATTGCTATTCGATGGTTACGACATTCTGTCATGATAGAGGTTATGTGAGGCATCAATGCCCCTTTATAAGCAACCTCTAGCTCTTTTTGTTCTGCAAGATCAGCTTTTTGACACAGTGCTCCCACCTCTCTCATGCAGCCTTTAGCATCTTCTCGAGAAAGATAGTGTTTGAAATACAGCCAATTTACAACTTGAGCAATCTTGTTACAATCTGTAACTTCTATCGCGCTAAAGGGGTGGCCCATTACAGCAACTTTACGCATTACGGGAGCAGGTATTGCTCCAAGCTCTTGTAATTCGATAAGTTCATCATCTGAAAACATGTCTGGCTGGCGTGCGCGAGACACAGCAAAGCTTGCATAGTTGCCAGCTTTGGACTTTTCATCAAAATTGAATACAGCATTTACTAAAGGGCGTTTAACTTGCCCTTCACGGGGTAGACTAAATTCGAATACTGTGCGACCACAATCTGCTTGATTAAAATCTAAAACCGTTACTTTCTGGCTTTCAGATTCAATATTATCTGATTCAACCGGTTTTCTCTGCACTCGCTCTCTTGTAGCTCCAATATTCATATAGCCTCATAATTCTCAAAAAATGAGGTGCTAGTATCATTCTAGAGCGGTTTCTTTTCAACCGAAAACCAAATCAACCATGACAATTCTTTTGCCATCAATCGTTAACTTAAAGCGTGGGCTTTTGTCATCTCCAACACGTTCTATAAGTATTTTGTGCTCTTTTTTGCGGTCAAGTTCAATGGTATTATTGATCGCTTCTATAAAATAGGGAAAAAGCGGCTTCAGCTTGCCATCTGCGTAGAGAATCACTAACGGAAATCTTGCGGCATTACTACTTCCAAATTGAGGGATCTTTGGTTCACGATAGTTAAATCTTCCCATTTCAGGTTGCTTTATCACGTAAGAATCTCCGGTTTCTTCTTCGAATAGCACATTTATTATTTTTGGGCTTACAAAAAATCAGTAGCTTGTTTACAAGGGCAAAACAGTGGTGATTACTAAAGGACAAGAATCCTATGACAGAATTTTACCCCGTATTTGTCTACCTTGGCTTAGTGCTTGCTATGACTTGCCTCATGCTTGGAGCCACGTGGATATTTCCCACCAAGCGCGATTCCAAGGTCAAGTTTATGCCCTATGAGTCTGGTATACAGACCGAGACACATCTTTTACAAAAGCGCTTTCCTTTAAGACACTACCTTGTAGCACTTGTGTTCTTAGTATTTGACATAGAAGTAATTTTTTTATTCCCGTGGGCAGTAATTGCCAAAGAATTTGGTGCATTTGCATTTTATGAGATGGCCTTCTTTTTAGCGGCATTAACCATTGGCTTTGCCTATATCTGGAAAAAAGGAGGATTAGAATGGGAGTAAACCCCAAAGAAAAAACACCCTTTATGGTGGCACCCTTAGAGCTTTTAATTAACTGGGCACGTAAAAACTCGCTATGGCCGGCTCAGTTTGGCCTTGCCTGCTGTGCTATTGAGATGATGTCAACCGCTGCTAGCCGCTATGACATGGCACGCTTTGGTGCCGAGGTATTCCGCGCCTCCCCCAGACAAAGTGATGTGATGATTGTGGCAGGACGCTGCAGCCAAAAAATGGCGCCAGTATTAAAAACCGTCTACGACCAGATGCTAGAGCCTAAATGGGTAATAGCTATGGGAGATTGTGCCTCCTCTGGCGGCATCTACAATAACTATGCCATCATCCAAGGCGTAGATAAAATTGTACCGGTTGATGTGTATGTTGCCGGCTGCCCGCCACGTCCAGAAGCTCTTTTAGATGGCCTCATCATGCTCCAAAAGAAAATTGCAGAAGAGGCACCCTTTAGACTTAAAGGAAGAACGCATGAAATTAGCTAATAAAGAAGAGCTCATCAAAACGCTGACAAACTACAAGTCTCAAGGCTATAGCGTGCTTATGGATTTAACGGCTGTAGACTATATCACAACCACAAAAGTGATCTATTTTTTACATAATCCGGCCACTTTAGAAAAAACACGCGTTTGTGTGGGTATTACTCGTGATGAGCATCTACCAACAGCAGTTGAAATTTGGCCCGGAGCCAACTGGTATGAGCGCGAGCTGTTTGATATGTTTGGCATTACTTTTGATAATCACCCAGACCTCACAAGAATTTTAATGCCAGATGACTGGACGGGCCACCCAATGAGACGAGATTATGCCCTTACAGAAGAACCTGTAGCCTTTAAACACGGCGTAGAGCCAAAAATTCCATCGGAAATTATCCCTTATGTTAGATAGACGTGAACTTATTAATTTAGATGAGCCCTCCGATAACATCATGGAGCTTAATTTAGGCCCTCAGCACCCCTCTACGCACGGTGTTTTGCGTCTAAAATTGCGCCTTGATGGTGAAGTGGTACTTTCTTGCGATCCGGTAATTGGCTACTTACACACCGGTGTAGAAAAAGAGTGTGAAACACGCACCTTTTTACAGATGTTTACGCTTATATCTCGCCTTGACTATCTCTCAGGACCATCAGAAGAACATGCCTTTGCCCAGACTATAGAACAGCTGATGGATGTTGAAGTTCCGGAGCGCGCGCAGGTTATCCGCGTGATGCTTTTAGAGCTTTCTCGCCTTTCAAGCCACCTTCTTTGGTTGGGTACAAGTGCCTTAGAGCTCAATATGTCCTCTGTCTTTATGTATGCCTTTGTTGAGCGTGAAAAAATACTGGATCTTATCGAAAGCTATTCTGGCGCGCGCATGTTCCCTAACTGCTGGAGAATAGGCGGGCTTAATCGAGATTTACCAGAAGGTTTTGTGCAAGATACTCGTAAGTTTTTAAAAGAGCTCCCCAAAGCTATCAAAGACTTAGATAATTTACTTACAGAAAACTATGTCTGGTGCGAGCGCTTAAAAGGCGTGGGCGTTATCGATAAAAAAATAGCTGAAGAGTATATGTGCACAGGGCCCCTCATTCGTGGTGCCGGTGTTGCCTACGATATTAGAAAAGCCTACCCCTATACCGGATATGAAAACTATACCTTTGATATTCCAACTTATCCAGAAGGTGACTCTTACGCACGCTATATGGTGCGCATGCAAGAGATGAGAGAAAGCGCATCAATTATCGAGCAGGCATTAAATAAACTAAAACCCGGGCCCGTTATTGTAGATAACCGGAAAGTCGCGCTTCCTCCAAGAAAAGACCTTGCCCGCAGTATGGAAGCTGTTATCCACCAGTTTAAGCTAGTATCTGAAGGCATACACCCACCTAAAGGTGAACTGTATACCTGTGTAGAATCGGCCCGTGGCGAGCTTGGCTACTATGTAGAAACAGATGGGTCAAATAAACCTTACCGCGTCAGAGTAAGGTCTCCCTCATTTGCTCACGTTCAGGTGCTCAAGAAAATCCTACCAGGACTCATCATATCAGATGTGGTGGTAGCTATTGCTAGTGTTGATCCAATTATGGGAGATGTAGACCGCTAATGCTTACTGATCAATTAAAAAACGCTATACTCACCTTGCAAAAAAAGTACCCTGAAAAGCGCTCTGCGCTTATTCCGGCACTGCATGTTGTCCAGTCAGAAATTGGCTATTTACCACACGATGTGCAGCATGAAGTGGCCGATCTTTTTGGTTTAGATGCTACAGAAGTGCATGCCATCGTTACCTTTTATGATATGTTTTATGAAGAGCCTGTAGGAAAACACCTCATCCACGTCTGCAAAAATGCCTCATGTATGCTACGAGGCTGCGATGAAGTGCTCCAAAGCTTGTGCAGCAAGTTGAAAGGCAATAGTGACTTTACTGTGATACCCTCTGAGTGCTTAGGTGCGTGCGATAAAGCCCCTATGATGGTTGTAGATGAAAAAGTGGTGGGTCCAGTTAGCCTGCAAGACCTTGATAAAATTATAGAAGATGCCAAAAAGGGAAAAGGTCATCCCTCCCCTATCGGGATAGGAGATTGTAATGGATGAACTAAAGGTACTAACACGCTTTATTGACTACCCAAACCAATGCTCGATAGAAACGTATGAAAAAAATGGCGGCTATAAAGCACTCAAAAAAGCCATCCCTGATATAGCACCAGCCACGCTTATTGAAATGGTAAAGCAATCAGAACTTAGAGGCCGCGGAGGAGCTGGCTTTGTAACGGGCAACAAGTGGGGGTTTGTTCCAAAAGATCCAACACTTGCCAAATATTTAGTCTGCAATGCTGACGAGAGTGAACCTGGCACCTTTAAAGATAGGCTTTTGATAGAGCGAGATCCGCACCAAGTTATAGAAGGCATTATCCTTGCAAGTTATGCGATAGGTGCAAAGAAAGCCTTTATCTACTGCCGTGGAGAATACTATGAAGGCTTTAAAAAACTGCAGCAGGCAGTAAAAGAAGCAAAACAGCATGGCTATCTTGGTAACGACATGGATATAGTAGTGCATCCAGGAGCTGGTGCCTATATTGCTGGAGAAGAAACTGCACAATTAAACTCGCTTGAGGGCTTTAGAGCCACCCCTCGGCTCAAACCCCCGTTTCCGGCAATTGCAGGTCTTTATAATAAGCCAACAATTATCAATAACGTAGAAACGCTCTGCAACGTGGTGCATATTGTCAATAATGGTGTTGAGTGGTTTACCTCTATTGGTATTCCAAAAAATCGCGGCACCAAGATCTTTCAGGTAAGTGGACAGGTACAAAAGCCTGGCTGCTTTGAATTTCCCCTTGGTACCTCTTTACGCACGGTATTAGATGCCGCAGGTGGTATGCTGCCTGGCCGTTCATTTAAAGCGTGCTATCCGGGTGGATCATCTTGCGAGCTACTTACAGCGCGTGATTTAGATATTTCGATGGATTTTGAAACGCTTGCTGCAAAAAAATCAGCGCTTGGTACAGCCTCAATAATCGTGATGGATGATACAGCTGACATGGTAAAGGTAGCGCACCGCCTCATGCAGTTTTACCAAAATGAATCTTGTGGTAAGTGCACGCCATGTCGAGAGGGCACACGCTGGACAGTGCAGATGCTAGCCCGTATAGAAGCCGGAAAGGGCACCTACAAAGACCTTGAAACGATCGACGATGTCTGCAAGAGCATGGTTTCAAATTCATTTTGTCCACTTGCTGTTGGTGCAGCCCCTCCAATACAGAGTGCTATGAAAGAATTTCGGGATGAATTTGTTGCCTACATCAAGAAAAACCCCGATGCCGATAAACCACAAGAAATGAAAATCGCATACCCCTATTTATAACATGACTATTACACTTACAATTGACGACCAGCAAATTACAGTTCCAAAAGGCACAACTGTCTATACAGCAGCCAAAAATATGGGCATAGAACTGCCAATATTTTGCTATCAAGACCGTATGCCGCCATTTGGCGCCTGCCGCGTATGTTTAGTTGAAGTGGATAAGATGCCAAAATTGCAGACATCATGCACACTAGAATGTACTGAGGGCATGGTTGTTCGTACACAAGCACACCCAGCAGTAAAAGCACGCGAAGAAATTTTAGAGTTTTTACTTATCAACCACCCACTTGATTGCCCTATTTGTGATAAGGGTGGTGAGTGTCCCCTCCAAGACCAAGCACTTGAATTTGGCCCAGATAGAAGCCGCTTTTATGAAGATAAACGCCACTTTGAAAAACCTATCTCACTTGGCCCCGTGTTAAAGCTAGACCGTGAGCGCTGCATTGTATGTGCCCGCTGCACCCGCTTTGGTGATATTGTGGCAGGAGATCATGCTCTAGAATTTATTGAACGTGGCTTTAAATCTGAAGTTGGCACGGCCGATGGCGGCGCGCCCCAATCTAAATTTATTGGTAACACGATTGCTATCTGCCCTGTAGGTGCTTTAACAAGTGATGTCTACCGCTTTAGAGCGCGTCCTTGGGATAATATTGCTACAAATAGCACCTGCACGCTCTGCCCTGTAGGCTGCAGCAATATTATTGACTCACGCGACGGCGAAGTAATGCGCATCAGATCTCAAGAAAACCGAGCTGTAAACGATATATGGCTCTGTGACAAGGGATGGTTTGGCTATGAGTATACAGCAAGCCTTGACCGCCTTACTACTCCCCTCATACGCCAAAATGGCACGCTTGTACCTGCAAGCTGGGATGATGCCTTTGCCTATGTTGCAAACAAGATGAAAGAAGCTCGCTCTAAAAATAAGATAGCGGCTTTTGGAGGCAACACGCTTACAGTAGAAGAAAACTACCTCCTCCAGATGCTTATGAGAGGTGCCTGCAACACCAATAACGTTGACCACAGAATAGGTATGCCTATTATTGAAGCCAAAGACGAAGGCCTGTCAGCTGGTATGGAAATTGAAATTGGCGATTGCACCAAGCTTACCCATGTTTTGTTGCTAGGATGTGATATCACAGAAGAATTTCCTGTTATCTGGCTACGGCTAAAAGATGCCATCAATAAAGGCTGCAAGGTAATCTTTGCCGGCAACTACACGCTAGAAGTGGCACGCTATTTTGAAAAAACTTACCTCTTAGCACCAAATGAAGAGGTCAGCTTCTTACAAGAACACGCCCAAGAATTTAAAGACCATCTTATGGAAAATTCTGCCATCTTTGTTGGCAGCCAGTTTTTAGCTACAAAAAACCGCAAAAACGTACTTGCTGAGCTTCTTTCATGGCAGACATCAACCTTGAACATTTTAGAAGGCTCAGACAATAGCGTAGGCGCAAGATTTGCCGGCATGCACCCAGAGTTTAAGCCACAAGGCATAAAACTTGATACGCCAGGTAAAAGCGCGGTAGCGGTACTTGAAGAGGCCGCAAGCACCGGCTGGGATGTGTTATATGCTGTAGGCTGCGATGTAGCGACAAAAGTGCCATCCAAGTTATGGGAACAGGCGCGTGCAAAAACAGGCTGCCTCATAGTCCAAGACCTATTCATGACCAAAACAGCCGAATGCGCCGATGTTGTACTCCCCACTTTAAGCTTTATAGAAAAAGGCGGCAGCTTCCTAAACATAGAACACCGCATCCAAAAGCTAAAACCTGGTAAAGCCATCCCCAAAAACATCTTTGCCGACTCTTATATCTTTGTGCGCCTTGCTCACAAATTAAACTACCAGCTTGTGATAGACGAGCCATTTTTACAAAAGCTAAAACCCGGCCGTATGCACCACTTTCGTCCAAAAAGAATAGACGACGTCCAAAACTCTAGTGTTACCAAATCGTTATCTGCCACCTTTGCCAAAGCCCTCTTTGACCAAGGCACACGCATGCAACACAACAAACACGTAAAAGACCTCACAAAACCCGCCTACATAAGAATACACCCAGAAACCGCAGGCAAATTAAATGACGAAATCACCCTCAAAGCAAACGGCCACACAATAACAGGCCCACTAATGCTAGATGCCACAGTCGCCAAAAACACAGTTGTAATTCCCTTGGGCTTCAAATCTCTAAACGCCCACGAACTCGGCCAAAACCTCCTCAATGGCCTGGCGGTAGAGTTTGCTTAATTTCACCTTGCAGCATTAATCTCTCTCGTGTTACCAAATCCCCTGTCGTCATGACATAACACAATAATGAGGTAACACTAATGCAAGCAATCAATGCACTACGAGACTATGTCTCAGGAATATACAATTCCAAGCCCGATGAAACAAAGGTAGTGAAAACTGGAAAGCTCAAGAGTATAGATGGCACATCAATTCCTGTAATTGATATGACATTATTCCAGACTGATAAGCCTTTGTTTATACAAAAAGTATCCTCTGCTTTACAGGATATTGGTTTTTTTGCCCTTATCAATACTGGGCTAGACCAAGGTGTATTAGATGCAAGCTACAAAGCCTCTGAGCAGTTTTTTAAAGCTCCAGAAGACAAACAAGCCGAAATTCATGAACCTAAAGTACACGGCCAGCGCGGACTTGTTTACAGTGAAAGAGCACAAGGCGCAGAAGTATTTGATAAAAAAGTGTTTGTTCATATTGGCAAAAAGGAAGTGGCAAACAAAGTAGATAATATATGGCCAACATGGATGGATTTAGAAACACCTATGATGAGCCTTATAGATGAACTCGATAAAATAAGCATGGTACTGCTACGAGCTATTGCTCTTGACATGGGCGAAAAAGAAGACTTTTTGACAGAGCAGGCTGAATTTGGCGATAATCTTTTACGTGCATTGTACTACCCAAAAAATCCAGAAGCTAAAAGCATGGGTGCCGCGCCACATACAGATATTTGCGATATCACGCTTTTGCCAATGTCAACAGCTGATGGCCTGCAAGTATTACATACTGATAAAGAGACTGGCAAAAGCAAATGGATTCCTGTAACCAATTTGCCGGCTGGCGCAGTCATTGTAAATGGTGGCGATAAACTCCAAAATCTCACCAATGGATTTTTTAAAAGTTCCTGGCACCAAGTTAAAATGGATCCGAATCAAGAACGCCGCTCCATCGTCTACTTTGTGCACCCACGTCCTAAAGATTCAAGAAGCCCAACTGCAAAATGCATTGAAAGAACAGGCGGTGTTCAGAGCTACCCCGACGCAAATAGTGAAGAGCTATTATTCTGCCGTCTACGCGAATTAAAGCTATTAAAAGTAAAAGAGCTTTTAGACCCACTAGACGCCCCAGGCGGCATTATGGAACGTATCACCAAACTTGTAGAAGCAAAGGTTGCCAGCCGTCCAACCCAACGTACATGGCTACTCTGGGATAGAGAAAGACAAAAAGCCCAAGCACAAGCAGAAGTTGACGCTCGATAAACGTATTAGAGCCCTTTAGGGCGACTGAAAAAAGCCCACCGTGACCGAAGGGAACGGTGGGAACAAGCAAAAAAGCAGCAGAGCCCGACTGAGTGCGATTCAATCTCGAGATTCAATCGCCCTCAGTCGGGCTCAATTTTTTTTGTTATCCTGTTTCCACCGTTCCCTACGGTCTCGGGTGGGCTTAGCTCAGTCGTCCTGAAGGACTCTAATACAATTGGCAAACAACTCCATATTACTGGAGTTGTTTGAGGATTTCGCTTACTTGCCAGCCTATCATTTGGGCAGAAGCTGTGGTGTTGATGTCGGGGATTTCTGGGCAGATTGAGTTGTCGGCAACATAGCAGTTTTTAGTGCCGTACACACGTGCATTACCGTCTACAACGCCGCCGTTTGCTAATGGGGCCATTTTGCAGTGACAGGCAAAGTGGCGAGAGTCTTTGTCGAGGTTGGTGTTATTTTTTATGTAACTTATAACCGAGTCGTCGCTATAGCCTGAGAGGATAACAAGGTTAATCGGATCTTGTAAAACAGGTTTATAGTATATTGAGAGTGGGTTTATTTGGTAAAGCTGCTCAAGCAAGTTCTTAATGTAGTTCTGGATGATATTTTTCATGTTAAACAAATCTACAGGATCAGAATAGACACCATCACCTGCTGCGGCTATCTGGAATGGGTTATTACTTTGAATAGTGACACTACCCTCACTCTTTGGATTTAACAGCTCAAAGCCTATTACAAGTAATGGTACTGGCACCTGAGGCCCCATAGGTACATAGTCAAACAGAATCTGCAATGCGCGCGGGTCACTTGCACTACCACCAACTACAGGCAAGTAGGCATTGTGAATAGCAAAAGAATAATCAGCGCCTGGTGGTATACCAGAAACTGCTGGGTCTGCAAGCATGGTAATGCTCATGAGCGGGTGATTTTTGAGGTGCTTACCCACATTTTCATTAATGAACACAGGTTTGATGCCAGCATCTTTTAATACTTTTTTAGGACCGATACCAGATAGCTGAAGAATCTTGCTGCTATTGATGCCACTAGCTAGTACTACAGCTTTTTTAGCACGTGCTGCATAGAGCTTGCCATCTTTATAAAACTGTACTTTTTTGGCTTTGCCATGCTTGTTGAACACTATTTTATTTACAACAGCTTCCATAAGTACGCGTAGAGTGTGTCCATTTACTCCCCGGCCATCAGGTGTCATGACATCTTCATTTAAAAATGCTGTGGCGCTACTGACGCGCTTTTTGCTCACAGGGTCAATTAGCCACTGAGTGCGAGGGTCTAAACAGTTTTCTACGCTTGGATCGTTATAGTCTACAACTACCGGAATGCCAGGAAAGGCCGCTTGTGTAACTGGTAATAGAACCGTACTCGTGAGTGGAGATACGGTTGGGGTCTGCAATACATTGACAGGGCCGTTTGTTCCACGTGCCATTGGGGTAATTGTAAGGCCTTGATAATTTTCTAACGCAGTAAACGTCTGTAAAATTCTGTTAAGGCTCCACTTATTGCTACCAGAAATTGGCGCCCATTGTGAATATACAGCATTAGAGCCACGGCCATAATATAAGCCATTAACAGATGACCCACCGCCCAGTGTAAAGCCTGTTACCCAGTCACCACCTACACGACCATTAAGCATAGGCTGAGGCACTGTTTGTCTCCATCCCCACCAGTAGTATTTGTAGGCATCAGTCGCTGGTAATAATAGAGCCGGAAGACCAACGGCTTCAATTGCAGGATCTCTTGTCATATTAGCCCCAGCCTCAATACCAAGAACTGTAAAGCGCCCATTTTCTGACAGTCTGTTCATCAACACGCAGCCGGCAGCTCCGCCGCCAATGACGATGATATCTGCTTCATAGCATGTGGTATTGGATGCAAACAGATTTACTGTAGCAAAAAGAAAAGCTAAGAAACTATGTTTGAGGCGCATATTTGACTCCATGCAATTTTTTAATACTTGTATGCCAAAAGCAATTCTAAAGTCAAATTAATTTCTTAATATTCCAAAAAATTGCCTGTCTGATAGTCTATTGGCCATGAAAACTTTTATATTGTCTATAGTACTCGCTATTTTTTGTGTATGCCCAGCCTCTGGCGATACTGCCAAAAAGAAGCTGCTTGTTCTTATTATAGCCTCAGATAATCACCCGGCTTTTTTAGAGCTGCAGGATATCTGGAAGTCTTATATGAATGCCTATCCTGAACAGATCACGGCCTATTTTATTAAAGGCGATGCCACTCTTGATGTGCCAAGTAGATTATGTCAAAACACTCTCTATACCAAAACACCCGACAACTATAAGCCAGGTATTCTCAAAAAAACACTTTTGTCATTTGAGGCTATGCAAGAAAATCTTTCATCATATGACTATGTTCTACGTACAAACCTTTCATCTGTCTACAACTTTCCAAAGCTTTTAGCATTTTTAGAGACGCTACCAAAAGAAAAATGCTATGCCGCAAGACCCCTTGTGCCAAGCTATGAAGTGCCGGTTGAATATGCCAATATCCCCTTTGGTTGGGGTGCGGGGTTTATTGTGTCGACTGATTTAGTGAAAGTGTTGATAGAGCATAAAGATGATATGAATAAAAAAAGTGCTGAAATCCCTGATGATGTGCTCATTGGAGAGTGTTTACACAAGCTCAATATCCCTATAATTGCTACAGAATGCCACACCTTTACAACACGTGCAGAATGGAATGCTGCTAAAAACACCCTGCCTGCAAACGCCTTTCACTTTAGAGCCAAAAGCCACTATGTGACGCGCGAGCTTGAAGATCTCTATGAAGATGAGTGCATTATAGCCTCCGAACTTGCCCAAAAGTTTTACCCTCATATCGAACAAAAAAAGAAGTTTCAGTCAAGCTATCCACTCACAGTAGCACTGGAGACTGTCTATAAATTTCATGCGGCCTACCCGTCAGCTATCAATGAACGGCTTGTCCCCCTTTGTGAGCTTGCTAAAGAGTGTGCCACCATTAGCCATATTGATGCACAAGATATGCCCGCCACTTGGGGCTTGTTGCAGGGGTTATCTTTGAGTACAAAAGCAAATAAAAGATATACGGCTATTGATGAAAAAGGACCTCGAGCACAAGATTTACTTTTGGCCCATAAGCTAGCAACAGACCATGACATACACTATAGTTTTACAAAGTCTAGTTATATCTATGCAGATATTGACCCATCAGATTTACTCTGCATCAACAAAGCTCAAAGCAAAGGCCAACTGGCCTATATTCTTACCCGGTTTCATCCCACAACAAGTAAGTACATCGTCGTAGTTGAAAACACAGCCCAAAACGGCCAATGGGCCGCCGTCACCGAGTTTCTAGCCAATAACCCCGAATGGCAACTCCAAAAAGACCTCCTCAACAACCACAACCTCCTAGTTCTCAAAAGAATGTAATGGTTTAAAGACCTAGATGTCTTTTAGAGCCCAATTTAGGGCGATTGAACGAAGCCCACCGTGACCGAAGGGAACGGTGGGAACAGGATGTCAAAAAAAATGGAGCCCGGCTGAGGGCGATTGAATCACGAGATTAAATCGCCCTCAGCCGGGCTCTATCATCATACATATCTTTCCCCACCGGTCCCTTCGGTCACGGTGGGCTTCGTTCAGTCGCCCGCAAGGGGGGCTCTAAAACTCTTAAGAAAACTTTATTTGCCTTGCGGCAAGTTATGGTCTAAACTAGCTCTTTTTGAGAGGAGTTTTGTGGTGAGAGGCGCTCACGCTACTGCTGCTGCTTGAGCTATCGATTGGTCTATGATAGCGGTGGCATTGGCAGGTTCCGTCGCATAGCTCAATATTGTACCATGCGTTGTAGCCTTTATAGCCTGTCTGAATAGGCGGGCAGCTCTTAAATCTCATCCAGAAACCACGGTTGTTGTTATTAGAGAGATTCTTAATCCACGCAGTTGTTGTGCGCTTAGAATTGTCTCTATAGCCAACTTTGCAGTTAGACACTTTGTTTTCTTGTACCGTGCCGTTTGTAGTTTCTACTTTATCGTTGCCAATAAACCAAATACCTGTGTTGCAGCGCTGTACTATGTTGTTAAACAAAAATGGGCTGTCAACGGCTCTAAACTCGATACCAACGCCATTCTCTCTTACATCAGTTACCACGCTATTTTTAATCACAACGTTCATCATCTTGGCATCAGATTCGCAGCGATCAAGGCCTGCAAACACACCAAAATTGTGCTTACCGATAATTCTTTCTGCAATAATTGTATCTAATGTAAAGTTTGTGCTATCAGGCACTCCTGGGCGTACGCCATCTGTTTTTGAATAGAGATGATAGCCGTAGGTATGTCCTGCACCTTTAATATCACTTGCCACTGTGTTTTGGATAAGGATATTTCTAGCAGATGATAAATCAGCTGTAATTGGATCAGAGAAGTAGGCACCAATTGCAAAGCCTGCTGTATCTAGTGTTGGCTCATCAGAGCTTGTGTCATTTGCCTGGCAATTAGTAATGACTACATCACGAACCGCTACTAAATTAACGCCAGCTGCACCACCAAAGCTAAAGGTATTTCCTACACCATGATAGGCTCTATCAAATTGGCAGTTATCAAACTTCAAAGGGCCGCCTGCAAATGTAGCATTAGAGTCAGCACCCATATGAAGGCCAGCAACGAGTCCACCATTACCGCTTGGATGGTTAAACTGTGAGTTTTCGATAAACATATCTACCGCACTACCACCAACAAGGCCGCCAATAAAGAGCGCATTATCAGAATAGGCATCGTTAAATTGGCAGCCATTAATATACACGTTTTGGTTTGCTACCATAAGGGCGCCAGCTACTGCTAAGCCCATGCCAGAATCCATTGACGAGTCATTAAACATAGAATCTGTAATCTGCACATTCTTGCTGCCACCTACAAACAAGCCTGAGATCAAGTTAAGCTGTGAATTTGCCATGTAGGTGTTGTTTGCAGTTGTATTTTGTATCTTCAGGCCATCTACAAGCCATGCTTTGATACCGCCTGATGCATTAAGATCTACTTTGCAGTCTTCAATTGTAACGTTTGTATATTTGAATGACTCAGGAAGTGTCATCAGCTGATAGTTACCACTTTCAGGAGCTGTTAAGTTAATACCTGATGCATCATATGTTGGTCTAAATTCAGTGTCGATACCATTGTTTGTAATGATGAGGTTTTTGAATGTAAGATCATTAATTGAGCTTTGAGGTACAGAGTCAGCAATATTGGCTTCAATCGCAGCGCCTTTAAACAATGTGATCGTACCATTTACAATGGTAATATTTTCATTACCTGGCACGATATAAAACCCTACCACATTTGACGTGCCATCTTCTTGGCTAAGCGTAAAGTTTTTCATATCGATATAGACGTTGCTTGCATCAATCGTAATAGCCGCTGCAGGTAGTGATAGAGCTGAACTGCCAAATGCTTTAGCTGTCATAGCAGACTGCACAACCTTTGAAACATCAGAAAAATTTACATGACCCTGTTTGCTATGAGAGTGTTTAGCAAGCGCTGTTTTTAGCTGATCTGAGAGATAATTTGGAAGTCCCGCCGCTTCTTGCATGACGACTGTATCTTCAGAACTTGCTGAAAAGCTAATGTCTTCACAGAAATTATAAAGACCAGGTTCTGTAATTACAAAACCGTTTGTGACGCGATGCTGAGTAATTCTATGTGCTTCACCGCAGTGTGAGTGGTGGGATTGACCTTCTTCAATCTCTTTTAGCTCGTCTAGCACTTCATTGAGTTGGTGTTTTACTCCGTGAATTTCTTTTCCAAGCTCACAAATACCCATTTGAGTCTGTTCACAGCACTCTTTGAGTTGTTTTTTGGTTCTCTTTACCTGGCCATGAGATGCATCTCTAGAGCTTGAATGGTGCTTTGCAGCAGCAAGGTCATTATTTCCTTGAGTCATTGCAAGGCCCGCTGCCATCAGGCAGATGAGGTTTGATGGTAAAAATTTCACGTGAATTTCCTTTATGTAAAATCTATAAAGCCTGTGCAACTCGTCACGGCTTGCACGTTTTAAAAAAATGTGCATTTTATAGTGTATATACATTTAAAACGAATTTTGCAGCAATCCCAAAAAAAAAGCAAAATTCCAGTTTGAAAGAAATGGGAGAAAATCTATAAGCCAAAATTTGCTAAGGAAACTATAGAGCCTATGGAAGCTGTTGAAATTTTGATTAAAGGCATTGTCCTTATTTCCATCTTATTTACTGCTGCAGCGTATATGACGCTATGTGAGCGAGTACTTATGGCACGCGTACAGCTACGCTACGGACCAAACCGTGTGGGGCCACTTGGGCTCTTGCAGCCTATTGCCGATGGCATCAAGCTTTTAACAAAAGAGCGCTTTCAGCCGGCCGGCATAGAAAAATTTACGTATTGGCTAGCACCTGCTATCTCAGTATTTACTGCCCTAAGCGTGTTTATGCTGATTCCTTTTGGTGACCAAATAGAAATTTTTGGCCACCAAGTATCGCTTGCTATTGCTGACGTAAACGTGGGTATTGTCTTTTTGTTGGCACTAAGCTCACTGGCAGTATATGGCGTAGTGCTGGCAGGTTGGTCCTCAAATAACCGCTATTCTCTTCTTGGGGGCCTGAGAGGCACAGCCCAGATGATTAGCTACGAAATTCCAATGGGTTTGGCCATCTTATCAGTAGTACTCACCGCCGGCACACTCAATTTAACAGAAATTGTGCACGCCCAAAAAGAACACTGGTATATCTGGACTAATCCAATAGCCTTCATTATCTACCTCATCACGGGTTTCGCTGAGACTAACCGCGCTCCATTTGACCTGCCAGAAGCAGAACAAGAACTTACTGGCGGCTACCACACTGAATATGGCGGCATGAAGTTTGCCCTCTTTTTCTTGGCAGAGTATGTAAATATTTTAGCTATCTCAGCTATTGCCACAACGCTCTTTTTGGGCGGCTGGTATGGGCCGTTTGATATTCCGATACTCTGGTTTTGCGTAAAAGTTGCCCTTTTCGTGCTCTTTTTTATGCTAGTACGAGCCACACTCCCACGTTTTCGCTATGACCAGCTCATGAGCTTTGGCTGGAAGGTACTTATACCAATAGCCACATTGAACTTACTTGTAACTGCCTACTTTATACTGGTGACACATGCTTAAAAAATTCTCAAAACAACTAATGCGTGTTGTAGCCATGCTACGAGGGCTATTAATCGTTGCCAAGTATGGCTTTAAAAAGCCTACCACCATAAGCTACCCAGAAGAAAAAAGAACCCTACCGCTAGCATCTCGTGGAAGACACTACTTAACCAAATGGCCAGACGGCAAAGAGCGCTGTGTCGGCTGTGAGCTCTGTGCTATCGTCTGCCCAGCTCAAGCTATCTACGTAAAACCAGCCGAAAATAAACCAGGTGAAGAGCATTCACACGGTGAGCGCTACGCAAAAGACTTTCAGATCAATATGACGCGCTGTATTTACTGCGGCCTATGCGAAGAAGCCTGCCCAACTGGTGCTATTATCTTAAGTAATGAATATGAACTATCGGCCTATACCCGCCAAGACCTTATCTTTACGAAAGAAAAACTGACAGAAAAGTTCCCAGGCCAATCAGGGCGCGACCCCACACGTGAGATATAACTACTATGGTTGACTTCATCTTAGGCACTATCATCATCCTCTCATCACTTGGCGTGATACTGGCTAAAAAACCAGTACACTCTTGCTTGTCGTTTTTGCTTACGCTCTTTGGCTTAGCTTGCCTCTTCTTACAGCTGGCGGCGCCTTTTATTGCCGTCATGCAGGTACTAGTATATGCTGGGGCCATACTTGTAATTTTTATGTTTGTCATAGTGCTCTTTCAGGATGCCTACTTAGCAATAAATGATTATAAGCCTAATGTAAAGCCATATTGGCTGGCAGTCTCTGCCTTTATATTCTTATTTACTTTATCGCTTCTTGGCCTGCAGCTACAAAAAATGAGTGGTCAAAATACTAACCTAACAGAAGGGTATGGATCTGTAGAGGCTATTGGAAGGGCGTTATATGTAGATTTTTTCTTTCCGTTTGAAGCAGTAGGCCTACTTTTTTTAGTTGCCATTGTAGGGGCATTATACATAGGAAAAAAGGTGCGCTAGATGGATTTATCGCTGTATATATTTATAAGTTTTGCCATGTTTTTCATTGGCATTGTGGGCGTGCTGTCAAAGCGTAATGCTCTTATCATGTTTTTATCTATTGAGCTTATGCTCAATTCATCAAACCTGCTGTTTGTTGCTTTTGCCCGCTCTCGGGGCGATGCTATAGGCCTTGTCTGGGTCTTTTTTGTGCTGGTGCTAGCGGCCGCAGAAGCGGCAGTGGGTTTGGCTATTATCATCAATTTGTTTAGATCAAAACAGGTTGTTGATGTTGATCAATATAACACTTTGAGGGGTTGATATGGAACCGCTGCTCTATACGGGACTATTTCTTCCCCTCATTGGTTTTCTCATCTTGTTGACATTTTCGGGAGTGCTTTCTCGGAAAATGGTAAATTGTATTGGACCTGGCACCATATGTATTTCATTCTTGTGCTTTGTAAAGCTGTTTTTATCTGGATATACCGGCACATCCACCCTCTTTACATGGATTCCAATAAATGGCTTACAAGCTCATTTCAGCCTCTACCTAGATCACCTGTCTCTTTTGATGACGCTCATTATTACAGGCGTGGGTTTTTTGATTCATGCCTACTCTTGCGGTTATATGGACCATGATAAAGACTTTTCGCGATACTTTGCCGTGATGAACTTTTTTATCTTCAGTATGCTCCTGTTGGTGCTTGCAAGTAACATCCTCTTACTCTTTGTTGGCTGGGAAGGCGTTGGCGTGGCATCCTATCTTCTCATTGGCTTTTGGTATACCAAGCCGGCCGCTCAAAGAGCAGCAAAAAAAGCCTTTGTCGTAAACCGTATTGGCGATCTTGGCCTACTTCTAGGCATATTTCTTACCTACAATCTCTTTGGTACAGGCGATATGCAGGCAGTATGTACGCGAGTATCTACAGAGTTTGCAATAGGTGCGCCCCTCATCACCCTCCTATGTGTGTTTTATTTTTGGGGAGCATCCGGAAAATCTGCCCAGATGCCGCTTCATACTTGGCTTCCTGATGCTATGGAAGGCCCAACGCCAGTATCTGCCCTCATCCACGCCGCTACCATGGTAACAGCTGGAGTCTACTTAGTAGTACGTATGAGCCCGGTATTTGAGATGTCCCCAACGGCTCGTATGCTTATCGCTATTATCGGCGGCACAACGTCCCTCTTTGCAGCACTTTGTGCTACAAGCCAAACAGATGTAAAACGCGTTTTGGCATACTCTACACTTAGCCAATTAGGCCTTATGTTTTTAGCCACAGGCTTTGGCGCCTACTTTGCCGCTATGTTTCACCTTACTATGCATGCCTTTTGTAAGGCGCTGTTGTTTTTGGCAGCCGGCAATGTTATCCATATGCTCGACGGCACAACTGAGATGGCCCAGATGGGCGGCTTGTCACGCTACTTAAAAAAAACCAACATACTCTTTTTAATAGGCGTGCTCTCTATGGCTGGCATCCCCCCCTTAGCCATATTCTTTAGTAAAGACTTATTACTCGAAGAAATTTCTAGCCACACACCATTCTATATTCTAGGCCTTCTCGTATCAATCTTAACTGCTTTTTACCTTATGCGTGCCTACATGCTCACCTTCCAGGGACAGCCTAAAATAAAATCGGTAAGCGATGCGCCAAAAGTAATGTGGACTCCAGTAGCTATCTTAGGCGTGTTATCAATCTTTGGAGGTTTTTTGGGGTATATGTACAATGACACTATACATAACGCCTTTCACCTTTCAGTAAGCGTCTGGATATCTATTGCTATTGCATTTTTTGGCGTGGCTCTTGGCATGCGCTACTACAACGGCAAAACATCGCAATTTTTGTATAAGGCGTTTTATATAAACGAACTTTATAACGCGTGTATCGTTGGGCCTCTTGCCAAGCTCTCTTCTGTTATTGCTACAATCTTAGAGCCCAAAGTCTTTGATGCAAGCATGCAAAAAACAGCTGGCGGCGCCTATGAAACCGCAAACCTGTTACAAAAAATACAAAACGGCCAGATACGTTCTTATATTTCGTGGATTGTGGCAGGCTCGTCCTTGCTTATTCTTTACTTTGTTATTGAGGGATTTTGATGCTTGCACTACCGCTCTTATTTTTTATTCCTTTTGCTGCAGCCCTGCTTGTATTTAGCTTATCAAAGGTAACAGACAGAAACTGCAGAAATTGTGCCTTCATACTCAGCCTTATACCCCTTGTATTTTTGCTGTTAGGTGGAAGTAAGTGGCAAGGCGCGCTCTATGATCATGAGTGGTTTCCATCACTTGGTATTCGCTTTCATCTAGCTATCGATAACTTATCACTCATCTTTTTGTACCTTACCAATATCATTGTGCCTATAGCGATAATGGCAAATACATGCGGCCGTGCTCACTTCTTTTATGGCCTAATACTCGCTTTACAGGGGCTTTTAATTGGCTTTTTTACCTCTTGTGATTTGGTGTTCTTTACCTTTTTCTTTGAAGCCATCTTACTGCCACTGTACTTCCTCATAAGCAACAAAAAGACTGCCATGACCTTTATCATCTACATGATAACAGGCTCATGCTTGATGGTAGTTGGGGTTCTTTCTCTTTATGTAAGCGCCGGAACTTTTGATATTGCACAACTATCTCAGATTGCTCGTTCTG
>JAJFUY010000349.1 GCA_021372185.1 Chlamydiales bacterium
AGAATAAGAATAAGATCAAGACTAAGAATAAGAGAAAATTAGTCTTAAGTTGACGTTATGGCACGTTTTACAAGCTTTGCTCATAATAATCGATCATCTTCCCCTTAGGGTCAACCGCCCAGAACTTACGCTTGTTCTTAGACACCTCTACCACCAAAGCCTGCTGCTTTTGGGCTTTATGGGCCAAATAGGGGTGAGGCTGAGGCTTTCTAGGTGTTACACCCCAGCAGCCATCTCCAAAGTAGACAACGCCTTCTTTGGCCTTTTTGCCTTTTAGCATTGGAAATGTGCGTTTATAGGCGTGATCGTGGCTTTCAAAGCATGCGTGTATTTTGTATTTTTCAAACAGTGGCACCCAGTGCTTTCTTAAGAGCTTGTTGGTAGGTGAATCTAGCCTATTAGAAGATGGATAGGCACCCACATGATAAATAGCAAAACGGTGCGTGTGGTTCTTGTTGTTTTTCAAGGTTTTTTCAAGCCATTTGGTTTGATCGCCTTTGATTTTTTTGGTGTGGTTAGAGTCTAAAAAAGTTAAGTGCAGATAGGAGCCAAAGCTCATATCGTAGGTAGCTTTTTCAAAGAACATATAATAAAATGGCGCCTGTTTGGCAGTAGAGCTAAAGCTGCCTGTTACCTCGTGGTTGCCAATAGTTGTTAAGATGGGGATAAGGCAGCCATCTTTATCTCTCATTACCTCTGACCAGCAGGCAAAAAATTCTTGCCATTTTGACCAGTTTTCCTCGCCGCCACGCTTTTCTGCCGCGTAGGCAATGTCTCCGCCAATAATGGCAAAGCGTGGGTTTTCTCTGGCCGCTCTTTGACACATTGTTTTAAATTTCTTAAAGCTATTGTGGTAGGCATCACCACCTGTTACAAAGCGCACTGGCTGGTTTAAATCGCGTGGCATGGTATGAAATGTCCATGTCTTGTTTTTATTACCTACATGAAATGTATAAATCGTATCGGCTTTGAGTCCTTTGATTTCAGCTTTATGAATGAGGTAAGGCTTTTTGTTTGGCAGCTTTTGGTGAGAGCCTTTTTGTTTTTCCCACGTTGGGCTTTTGGCATCACGAATTTGAAAGTGTACAGTATCATTGTCATCTGATTGCTTGGTGATCCACATTACAGTCATTGTAGTGGTAGGGTCGTTTTTCCAGGTGAGGTAAACGCTTGGTTCTTCTGATTTAGCGAAGAGCTGTCCAGAAAAACAGAGGAGAAAAACAAGTACTGTTCTCATAGCTATCTTATCCTTTATTATATTTATTATTTAAAAACGACGAGACTATTTGCGAGTATTTACGCATATTATTTTTTATTTCTGAGAGACTAGTAGATGTGCAGTAATCTGACACAAGTTTATATAAAGTACAGGGGAGTCCAAGCGAGAGTGCCGCTTGAGCAATAGCGTAGCCTTCCATATCAATGAGATCGCACACATCTATAAGGTGCGCCGGGGTTTCATAGAGAGGAAAGTCTACTGTTGATAGACTAACACCATCAGTTTGTAGTGCAAGAGTTGTGATCTCATTTGCAAGGCAATTTTGGGCGGCAATATGGCCTTTAGGATGCCATAGATGCTTACTGCACGAAGAAATAGGCCAAATAGAGCCTAGTTCAAGTTTTGGGTTTAGGCTTCCGGCAAAGCCAATATTAATAACTTCTTTTATATTATATGTATTATGAATGGCTTGAATCGCAAATGCCGCGGCAAATGGACCAATGCCTGTAATGCCAATATAGCCAATCGTTGATTGGTAGAGGCCTGTTTTTATGAATTGAGCGTCAAAAGTAGCTAGTGTGTGTTCTGCTTCTTCAACTGTAGCAAAAGTGATTAATTTCATTAAATCTAAGAGATTCCCTTGGCAATAGTTTTTGTTCAACACCTAATTGAAAGAGAGTCTGAATGGCTCGCATAGCCTCTTCTGATATCTGAAGAGTGTCATTTGTTACATAGGTCTCAATGTGCTGTTCTATTATTTTTTTATCTTTTTCTTGGCTCATGCGACGCACAAAGTCATACGAGCTATCAGGGTTATCAAATGCATACTGAATTGATGCTTTTAAACAACGTGCGGCTTCTTTATAGGCTTCTTTTTTTGCCACGACTACAGCCAGCGGCACAGGGCAGTCAAAATTGCGAGAGAAAAGCTCTCCCAAATCACAGATTTGAACAAAGCCGGCTTCTTCAAAGCAAAAGCGTGTTTCATGAATGATGAGGCCGCAGTCGGCTTCATCATTTTTAAGCTTATCTAAAATTTCATCGTAGCGAGAGACGCCAATTTCTTTAGGTTCTGGGCAAAGGGTGCGTAAAAGAAGGTAGGCTGTAGTATCAAGCCCTGGCACCAAAATGCGCTTATTGGCTAAATCTCCAGTTGCAAAATGCTCTTTAGCAATAACCTTAGGCCCTGTGCGACAGACTGCAGCGCCTGAGGGGAGGATGACATATTTATCTAAAATACGAGCAAGCGTGGGTATTGATACCTTGCACACATCAAAGGTATTTTCATGAAATGCCATAGCATTAAGATTCTGGATATCAGCAAACGTTGTTTCTAGTGCAACAGAAGATTGTATTTTGCCATGAATCCAAGCATCAAAGGCAAAAGTGTCGTTAGGGCAGGGCGATATAGCTAATTTCATAATTAAAATAGATTTAAAACGCGTTCAGGGGTGCTTTGAGGGGCTGTTTCTATTACTTGCTCTTGACTTGATGTGGTAATCATAAGTAGGTTTAAGATTTGATCACAGCTTAAGTCGTCAGTCATAGCTTTAAATACATCATATAAAACCATCACGTCATTTAACGCTCTATGGGCCTGGTTTGCAGCTATGCCATAGGTCTGACGCAAAAACTGCAGGCTATGACGGGGCAAATCTTTACGGTAGCGGCGCGCCCATTTAAGTGAGTCTAAAAAGAGCCAGTCACTTGGCATTTGCACGCCATTTCGTGTAAATTCTGTTCGCAAAAAAGGGGTATCAAAGCTATCGGCATTGTGGGCGATTAGGGCCACATCCCCATCACAAAATGCCACAAATTCAGCTGCCACCGTAGCAAAATCTGCAGCGTCAGCTACCATAGCATCTGTGATCTGGTGAATAGCAATAGTTTCAGGTGGTATTGGAATGCCGGGATTAATCAGCATTTCAAAAGACCGTTGACGCTCTGAATCATAGGCGGCAAGTTCGATGATGCGATCTGACTTTGGGTTTGTTCCCGTAGTTTCCGTATCAAAAAATATGGGGCGACGTGCCATTATGAATTCTTTAGCTCATTTGCTTTTTTTAAGATTTCATCCAATGTCATAGCACCAGTTGCAAGCGCTTCAATCACTGTAGCAAATGATTTACATACCATTTGAGATGTGTTGATAAGGGCTTCTAGCACATCAGGTTGAAATTCTTTTTTAAGCGTTGGCATCATTAGGCGATAAAACACTGTGTTTGAGCCTTCATCTAAGCAAAAACCTGGCATATCTAGTTCTTTATTAAGCATATGTAAAAGACGTGCCAAATCCTGAAGGTGGCTTGGCTCTACATTGCAAGGAATAAAGCTTAATAGCTGGATAAGCTCGCCATCGTGAAGTTCACGAATAAATAGCGGAAACTGATTTCCTTCATGCTCAAAGATGACATAAATCTGATTTGTTTCTGTCTGAACTTTAGCATCAAGCTTAAGGTTCTGAAGTGATTGTAGGAGGTTGTGTTGGTTAACTTTCATTGATTCCTCTTCATTAGTACTTGATACCAGGCATAAGAGGTGTTTCCTTATGTCCGGTAAGCTGTGGATTATTGGTGTTGGGCAGGGTGCTTACCTCGCCGTCATCCGGCATTCTATAGCAACTTGATACCACAAATGCAATTACTAGTAGCATATATTTCATGTATAGACTCCAACTTATATCGAGGCAATTATCCGCTCTTAGCCATTAAAACACAACCTCCTAAGAAATGGCGCTACAGTCCACAGGCAATTTTACGATCATACGTTAACTGATGAAGTCCTGCCAAAATAAGCTTAACAACACTCGATGTATCAGATTCACCGGGGATAATCACATCAGCATGGCGCATACATGGTTCTACATACTGTTTATGCATAGGCTTTACCGTGCTTAGGTACTGCTCAATCACACCACCAAGGTCGCGGCCACGCTCGCTTATATCTCGCTCTATGCGGCGTAATATTCGTACGTCATCTTCTGCTTCTACATATATTTTGAGGTCAAATAAATTGCGGACGCGCTCATCAGAAAATATAAGAATACCTTCTACAATCACTACGTCACCAGGGGGCGTAGGTGTTGTGCCATCTTCTCTACAGTGGGTTTTAAAGCTATATACAGGTTTGTTGATTGTCTTGGCAGATTTTAAAGCTAGAATGTCATCATAGAGGCGATCAAAATCAATAGAATTGGGATGGTCAAAGTTTGTCTTTTCGCGCTCTTGTATAGGCAGGTGAGCTAAATCTTTGTAGTAGCAGTCTTGTTCAATCAACGCAACTTTTATACCAAGAGTCTGCTGCAAACGCTTTGCTAGCGTAGATTTGCCCGACCCAGTACCTCCTGCTATACCAATAATAAATGGGGGAGAGCTTGCGATTAGGTGAGATGAGAAGAATAAAGCAACCAACAGTAAAATGCGTTTCATGAACAAGCCCCAAAATAGAGTTTTTGGGAAGGCAATTTACATGAAAGACTCAGAATAATTCAAGTCTCGGTTGGGGATTTCTCTGCGATATCTGAGGTGAGCAGACACACGCCGGCAGATGTTTCTGAGATGGCAACTTTGTGGCCATCTATGCTGAGAAGGTATACAACAGCTTTGGGTGAGATTACGCGCTTTTCAAGAAGCTGTATGCGAGATTCTTTTGAAGGCTCTTTTACTTTGAAGGTGCTAAATTTTTTGAGGTACCATGTGCCAACAAATAAAACGAGTAGCACGCTTATGAGGAGCAATAAGGTTTTATTCCAAAGCTCACCATAGCGGCCCTCTTCTGCAACTTCACGACCCACATTTTCTTGTTCCCATTCTCTGTAGGCTTCAGAGTTAGGTTCTTCTTGTGTAGGTGCCTGAGCAAATGTTGGTTGCATGTACAGAAACACAAAAATTGCCAAGAGCCGTAAAAGTACTTTCATGAGATCCTCAGTTATTCTGTCACGAATATGCCAAAAAGAGGTAAATTACAACAGAGCCTTTTGCAAAACTTGTGGCTTAGCACATTTTTGAGTGATTTTGGCAAGATTTGAATTTTTTTTGCAAACTCACATACTCCTTAGAGTAGGGAGTTTGCAAAAAAATTTAAAGATTGACGAAAGCGCCAAAAATTGTTAACCACGAGTTTTGCAAGAGGCTCTAAAATAAATAAGGATATTGCATGCCAAAAGGGCTTATAGCTATTGATATTGACGGTACCCTCACAGCAGTGCGTGATCAACTTTCAAATGATGTAGTAACCTATCTGCATGAATTGTCAACATCTGGCTGGAAGCTTCTTTTTGTTACGGGTAGAACACTAGATTGGAGTGTAAAGCTTTTAGAAACTCTGCCCTTTGCTTTTTATATATCTGCCTTTAATGGCGCCTACACTATATCCTGGCCAGAAAAAGTAATGGTAAAAAAATGCTTTTTGTCGTTTGAGCGTGCTTTTCAGGTGGTAAACCTTGTTCGTGATGAGGATGTAGGCATTGCCTTTTATGGCGCACCAGATAAACAAAATAAATCGTTTCTGTTTCGAAAATTTGCCTCCCACGTACTTGTAAACCATCTTTTGGCACGTGCCAAAGGGGTGTGTGAAACATGGTCTGAAGTTGATAACGTCATGGACTTACCCTTAGATACCTTTGCGAGTGTGCGCCTCTTTTGCTTACCTCATACAGCAAAAAAAATAGGGTATATTATTGAAAAGGCCACAACGCTCCATGCGCCCATGATGAAAGACTCATACGATGACTGCTTTTCTATCGTGCAGGTAACCCACGCCGATGTAAGCAAGGGCCACGCACTACAAAGTGTCATACAGCACGCCGGCAAAATTGATAAGGTAATAGCCTGTGGCGATGACTACAACGATATTTCTATGCTGGACAAAGCTGACATTGCGGTGGTGATGGCCTCTGCCCCAGGAGAGGTGCTCAAGATGGC
>JAJFUY010000350.1 GCA_021372185.1 Chlamydiales bacterium
AGAATAAGAATAAGATCAAGAATAAGACAAAGAGAAAATTACTTTGCCGGTGACGGTTTTTGCTCTTTAGGAATACGCAAGGTAGAACCAGGCTTGAGGGCCGTGCTGGTAAGGTTGTTGTGCTTTTTGATTTTTTCTACGTCTACGTGATAGCGCTTTGCTATTTGCCACAAAGTGTCTCCAGGTTGTACTGGGTAGATAATTTCGTAGATTTGTGTTTTTGCCAGTTGTGACTTTACTTTGGGTGGTGCTTTTGTAGCAGGCTTACCCACCGGTTTAGCCGCAGGAGGTGCTGTTTTTGGCTTAACTGCCGCCGTTGGTGCAATTGCCTTGGTAACTTTGGCTTGTGTAGGCACTACCTTTGGCTTCACGGCACTCTTTACTTCTGGTTTGACTGGCTGTGGCTTGGGGGGTGCCTCTACTGGCTTTTGAGGGAGGATGCGACCATGACGCTCTAGTAAACTATTTCGACTTTGGGTTTCTGGATCAAGTTCCAATTTTTCTGATAAGACTACTATACAGGTATTCCACACCTGCTTAGAACGAGGTGTCTCTAGTAGTGCTAGAGCATATTCCTGTTCTAACACTGGATTTGCGTGAAGAGCGGTAAGAAATAGCAAAACCTGCTTATCTGTCAGGGTGTGTACACAAAAACGAGGATCAGTTTTATATAGGATAGTGGCAGATTCGGGAAGTACTCCAACTAAAAAACCACGACGAACTTCTGGTGAAAAATCTTGGGCTTTAACCATTTCATTATAAAAATCTATAACATGCTTATAGTCTATTGCCGAGACCAAAGCAAATACTTCATCAGAAGTGACCTCAGATCCACGTATCAGCAACGTTTGAAGTGTGCGATATTCTTTTGTTTGAACAAAAGCATCTTTTACAAGTAGATCTTGATTTTGTTTATAAAGTGCAAGCAAGCCCTGAGGCGTAAGAGGCCATTTTTCTGTCTTAATAAAATTTGTGATTTGAGCAAATTGCTCACTCGTTAAATCAGGATATAATAGTATTCCTGAAGGAACATCCTCTTGAGACATATAAGTAAATAAACGCCTCACAACACCATCTCGGCCTATTGCACGATCAATATCCAGGTAGTGTTTATGCGCCAGCATGCTTAGGGCTAAACTTTGCCTGCTATACCCTTCAGCCACACCTGTTGTATCAGATAGCTCTGCAATGAGTGCGTTGTAGTCTTGTTTTTCACACTCTCGTAGGCTTTGAGTGAGCGTGGCAAGCTCTTTGCCATTTTGGCGATACACTTTTGATTTTTGGGGACGAAAAGAACTTGTAGCTAAAAAAGAAAACCCTGCTTCTTGCCACTCATACAGCCCAAAGGCTAGTACGCTAATATTTAAAAAGCAGCTTAAGCCTAAAGCATACCCAAGGCGTGTACAGCGTTTGCGGTAAAAAATTTCTTGAGACATTATGTAAAACTCACTTGCAGAGCTTCAGTTTCTTTTTTTATTGCATCAGGCAGTGTATGTCCAAACTTTGTAAAGTAACTAGCCAATTCTGCCGCTTCATGTTTCCAGCCATCAGCATCTACTCGTAAAAGTTCATGTAAGGCTTCCGGAGATAGATTTAAGCCTGCTATATCAAGTGAATTAGGCTCTGGAATATAGCCAATGGGCGTTTTTACTTTTTTGGCTGTGTTATCAATGGCATCAAACATCCACTTCAGTACGCGGATATTCTCACCAAAGCCAGGCCATAAAAATTTACCGTCTGCATTTTTGCGAAACCAGTTCACATAAAATATTTCTGGCATTTTACGCTCTTCACTATCCATAGAAAGCCAATGAGCAAAATACTCACCCATGTTGTATCCGCAAAATGGCAACATAGCAAACGGATCGTGTCTTACTTTGCCAACTTCGCCTTTAGCTGCCGCGGTCATCTCAGAGGTCATAGAAGCTGCCATAAACACGCCTTGAGACCAGCTAGATGCTTGGCGGACAAGTGGTACCGTTGTAGAGCGTCTTCCACCAAAAATGATTCCAGAAATTGGCACGCCACGCGGATCTTGCCAGTGAGTATCGAGTATCGGACACTCTTTAAGTGAAACTGTAAACCGAGAATTAGGGTGGGCAGCTCTTGTCCCAGGCGCCCAAGCCTCATTGGTCCAGCTTGTAAGATTTTCTGGCACTTGAGGCGTCATCCCCTCCCACCAGACATCACCATCGCTTGTAAGCGCTACGTTTGTAAAAATAGTATTTTTTTCTACAGACTTCATGGCATTAGGGTTTGTGGCATATGATGTCCCTGGCGCCACACCAAAAAAACCGGCTTCTGGGTTTATTGCATACAGCTGGCCCGTTTCATCCCAGTACATCCACGCTATATCATCGCCCACACATTCTACTTTCCAGCCATCTAAGGCACTTGACATCATAGCTAAGTTTGTCTTACCGCAAGCACTAGGAAATGACCCTGCAAAGTAGCGTTTAACCCCTTGAGGGTTTGTTACACCAACGATGAGCATGTGTTCTGCTAACCACCCTTCTTTTTTAGCCATAGTAGATGCAATACGCAGCGCAAAGCTTTTCTTATTTAAAAGTGCGTTACCTCCATAGCCTGAGCCAAAAGACCACACTTCTTGCGTTTCTGGAAAATGCGAAATATATAAATTTTTTGTGTTACAAGGCCAAGCGGAATCAGGTTTGTTAGCAACTTTAGGAACACCAACAGAATGCACACAGCGCACAAAAGATTTGTGATCTAACTTTTGCAGTGCCTGATCGCCCATGCGCGTCATCAGGCGCATATTAGCCACAACATAAGGCGAATCTGTCAGCTGAACGGCAACTCGTGAGTGACTAGAATCTATCGGCCCCATGCAAAACGGCACAACATACATCGTACGGCCTTTCATGCAGCCTTTAAAGAGACCATTCAAGATACCCATCATCTCTTGCGGGTCCTTCCAGTTATTTGTAGGGCCGGCATCATCATTATTACTAGTGCAAATGAACGTGCGGTCTTCTACGCGTGCTACATCATCAGGTGAGGATCTGGCTAAATAACTGTTGGATCTTTTTTCAGGATTTAAAGCAGTAAAAGTTTTGCTATCTAGCAGCTCTTGGATAATCTGACGGTTTTCTTCATCGCTTCCTGTAACCAAGTGGATGCGATCAGGCTCACAGAGTGAGGCTATCTCATGCACCCATTTGTCAAGGTAAGGAATTTGTCCCGTCATTAATTAACAAGCCCACGTCTTTTCTTAAATTTGTCAAGATACTCTAAGGCTTTACCAGTACCTAAACAGACCGCAAGTAGCGGGTTAGGAGCCACAATAACAGGTAGTCCCGTCTCTTTATTTAATGCCTTATCAAGACCGCGTATAAGGGCACCGCCACCTGCTACCACCATACCGCGTTCTACTAAGTCGGCCGCAAGTTCAGGAGGGCATTTTTCAAGCGTTAATTTCACGTTATCAATAATAAGCTGGATAGGTTCAGCTAAGCATTCACGAATTTCCACCGAGTTGATACGGCGAGTAACAGGAAGACCAGATACTTGGTCACGGCCTTTTACTTCCATTTCAAGTTCATGCTCGCCAAGAGCAAAGGCAGAACCGATAGCAATTTTGATCTCTTCTGCAGTACGAGGACCAATCATCAAATTGTAGGTGCGTCGCATATAGTTGATGATGCATTCATCAAACTCATCCCCGGCTGTTCTTACAGAACGTGACTCTACAATACCGCCAAGAGAGATAATGGCAATTTCAGTAGTACCACCGCCAATATCAATAATCATGCTTGCAGATGGCTCATGAACAGGAAGATCCACTCCAATAGCGGCTGCCATTGGCTCTTCAATCAACAATACCTCTTGGGCACCTGCGTGAAGGGCTGAATCTTCTACGGCGCGCTTTTCAACGCCAGTAATACCAGATGGAACTGCAATGAGAATACGCGGGCGAAATAGGCTTCTAGCCGGGCTCACGCGGCGAATTAAGGCCTTTAGCATACCTTCTGCGATTTCAAAATCTGCAATAACACCATCTTTCATAGGGCGTACTGCGTGTATTTTGCGAGGTGTTTTACCAAGCATAGCCTTTGCCTTATGGCCTACAGCCAATACTTCGTTGGTGGTAGAATCTACTGCCACAACTGACGGTTCTGCTAAAACAATACCCCGTCCACGCACAAACACAAGGGTGTTGGCAGTACCAAGGTCAATACCAATGTCACTCGAAAAAACGCCACGAAAACGAGTCATGCGCCGGTTTGATGCATTGTACATCTGCGAAAAAAATTGCTGGAGACTCATGAAAAAACTCCGTAATAAATCTCCAGCATCTTACCAGAAAACCCTCTCTACAATCTAGAAGCATTTTCCAGTCGTAGCAAATATTTCATCGTTAAGAATTAAGAGTGACAGTCATTGGTATTTGTTTTTTCTCTGCCATCTCTCTGCGGCTCTGCGGTAAAAAATGTATTAATCTAACACCATTATCATGATCGCTTTATGCTTAAATGCAATATTTGTAATGGCTTGTGAATAAATACATTTTTCACCGCAGAGCCGCAGAGAGAGGGCAGAGGAAAACAAAAAACAAGAAAAGAGAGGGTTATAATTTAATTTCACCCTCTCTTTTCTTGAAATTTTTAGATCTTGAGAAGTTCGAGAACCTCTTCCCATGTAAGTTTTGAAATAACTTCTTCGTCTGTTTGGACGATTTCTTTGAGAAGTTCTTTTTTGCGGTTTTGCAATTCCAAGATTTTTTCTTCGATCGTACCCATGGTGATAAGCTTGTATGAAGATACCGCCTGCTTTTGGCCCATACGCCATACGCGGTCGGTAGCCTGGTTTTCTACCGCTGGGTTCCACCACATGTCGTAGTGAATAACGGTGTCAGCACCTACAAGGTTTAAGCCGCTACCACCTGCTTTTAATGAAACTAAGAACAACGGAACACTTTCGTCTTCATTAAATTGCTTTACAATCGATAGACGGTTTTTGCTTGAACCATCAAGGTAGGCAAATTTTACACCCATCTTTTTAAGGTCGTCGCGCAAAATGCCTAGCATTCTTGTGTACTGGCTAAAGATAACCGTTTTGTGGTTAGACTCTATAAGCCCTGCAACTAAATCAAGCAGCATCTCGTATTTTGATGAATCGCCAGGCTCAGGCATCTCCTTTGCAAAGATTGCAGGGTGACAGCAAATCTGTTTTAAACGAGTAAGGGTTGCAAGGACGTGGATACGCACCTTATCAAAGCCCTCTTTTTCAACCAGCTTCTTAAGCTGCTCTGTTGCCTGTTTTGCATACGAAGAATAGAGCTCCTGCTGTGATGGCGATAGATGACAGTGGTAGACGATATGCGATATCGGTGGTAAGTCATCCAACACATCTGCCTTCATGCGGCGTAACACAAAGGGTGAGATTTTACGACGTAAAATTTCGAGCTGCCCTTGTAGACCTGCTTGAGGCTTAATGTAGGTATTGATAAAGCGCTCAGGTGATCCCACAAGACCTGGCATAAGGAAGTCAAAGAGACTCCAGAGGTCTTCAAGGGAGTTTTCAAGCGGTGTACCAGTAAGAATAAGCTTATGGCGAGCAGGTATTTTTTTAACTGAGCGCGCGTTTCTTGTTTCACGGTTTTTAATAGCTTGGGCTTCATCAAGGATTAAGTAGCCAAATGACATCTGCTCATAAAGTTCGATGTCTTTTTGTACTAGGCCGTAGGAGGTAATAACCACATCCCATTTCTTTTCTGAGAGGGTTTTTTTACGCTCTGCAGGCGTTCCTGTAACCGTTGTCACTTTAAGAGTAGGCTGAAAAGTATTAAACTCCTCTTTCCAGTTATCTACAAGCGATGTTGGGCAGACAATAAAACAGCGGCCAGGCAGGTCATCTTGTGGGTTTGCCTTTCTGTTATCAAAGTACTGTGTAATTGCCACAATAGCTTGGAGTGTTTTACCAAGACCCATATCATCGGCAAGGATACCGTTAAGACCCATTGTACGAAGCCTTGCCAGCCAGTCTACGCCATCTTTTTGGTAGTGGCGAAGTTCGGCTCTCACTGTTGCCGGAACCGCCGGAGCATTCGTAATTTTTGGATCAAAGATCTGAGTTTGAATTTTGGTTAACCCTTTAGATAACTTCACTTGTAGAGGAAGCCCTGTAAAGCGCTCTGGGAGCAAGTTCACTAAAATCCATAGAGGCAGCTCAAACGATGAATCGTTAAGGCGCTTTACCTGTATTTCATCAAACACTTGTAAAACGGCTGCAAGAGGCTCTAGCTGTAGCACCAAAATCTTGTGCAGACGTGTAACATTGTCCTCTTCGCCATAGCTCTTGGTGGTTTTTTTTGGGGTAAGTGATATATAGCTTTTACGGCTTGAGACACACTCCCAAAGAGAATCTACGGACGCGCCTTTTAGACCGCCATTAACCGTAAGTTTTGCCTGAATGCGATCGAAGGTGTCTGATTCTTCAAGACTCAACACATACTGTGTTTCGTCGTAGGCAAAGCGACTTTGGAGGTTTTCAGGGCAGTTAAATTCGATCCTGTGGCTATTTCTAGGCACAATTTCGGTCATAAACTCTACAATTTTCTTTTCGCTTGTGGCGCTATAAATACCTGTTTTTTCATCGCGTACAAATCCTTGAAAGATCTCTCGCACAAGTGCATTTTCTTCTACAAGATTACGAGCTAAAATACCCTGCTCTGTAATAAAGCTTTTCATCTCAGCAAGGTTTAAATTTTGTGCCGCCTCAGGAATTGACACATCACCATAGTTAAAGAACATCCTCGCCTCAAGCTGGCCTTGAGTATAGTCTAAGTCACATCTTGCTGTTAGCTGCTTGGTATGCGGGACAGTAGCTAGTTGCTCAATCACTTCACTATTTTGAACAAGCGCAAATCTCTGAAGTTCTGGCAGTGAGTTCTCCACAAAGCTACCAAAGAGGTATTCTGGGATGGCCATCTTTTGAATAGGTTCAATTTCAAGTAAATGCTGACGCTTAATAACTGGGTTAAATCTAAAGTAAAGACCGTCCCAGATACATCCTGGCTTTGTACATTCAAGCAAAATAGAATCATCTACTGAAATATGATCATTTTCGGCTATTGCTAGTTGCGGCGTCAAGAGTAAGCGGGCTGCAGGCTCACGGATAAACTGAAGCTGGAAACTCAAATCTACGCGCTTAGCAGAAAAAAGAAGCGGTGTATCAAAGTTTTGCCAGAATAATCCCGGAAGAGAAAAGGCCTCTTTTTCTGACGCGTCTTTTCGTAAGTTTGAAGTATTGCTAGAGATTTCATGCGCACAGGCTAAAATTTCACCAAATCCTTCACGATCAAGAAAACTTGTTTTATTGGTCTTATCAACTTTTGAATCCGGAAATTGCAAATGCTGGCGAAGTGACTTTAAAAGCTCTTCACAAAGTGGTCCAAATGAATCTATACCAAATATATAGCGGTTGCTACCAAGCATAAATGGTTCTTGACCTTGCAGAGCCGAAAAGAAATGCTTTGGCATTTGGATAATGTGTGGTTTTGACCTAAAAGGCAGTCTCAGAGCCATTTGCACTTCTACTTGCTTAAAAGGCATAGCACCTGTTGGGATAAATAAGAACGAAAGCTCGCCTTGTTCTTTATTCAGCTCTTCTTCCGGTACAAAGAATGCAGACCTGCCTAAAAGCTGGCTAGAGGCTAAATAGTCATGCATATCTTGCTTTTCGCGCTTTTCGCGGCCACGCTCTTGCTCTTTTTTTTC
>JAJFUY010000370.1 GCA_021372185.1 Chlamydiales bacterium
ACTAGAGACGAATTAGTTTGACCTATGCGGGCAACCAGACCTTTCTCGATGACCTCTCCAAGTGTTGCATCATATACCTGGTATTTAATTGAAGAACTTCCGCAATTGACCACCAATACTTTCATAACTAACATCCTCACTGGGTTAAAAGGGTTCCATCTACTATCATGATCCACTAAAAAACATGGAGGCGAATCGCTTTTAGATGGTGCAAATTCTTAATCACGGTCGTACATCCAGATAGTGAACCACATTGTGGCAGGAAACCGGATAGTTTTCACTTCCTGCCCCATACCCTTGGGGTCTAATAGACCCCAAGGGGGTTGAGGGAAAACACTAAGCATATTTTCAATCAGCGAATAAAGCTTTAATAATTCGCAAACAATAATTATTCGCTTTTTATCTCTTCGAATAGCTCTTTTCAATTGCTGCGAGGGTTATCGGGCAGCAAAACCACCATCCGCTGACAATGACGCACCAGTAACGAAAGAGGCTGCATCAGAGCATAGCCAAACCGCTGCTTGAGCAACCTCTCTGGGTTGGGCTAAATGACCAAGCGGAATCATTCCCGCGATCAAACCCGCTTCGATTTTCTCCCTGGGAAGCCCGGAAGCATCTATGGCATCTTGTATCCCTTTTTCTGTCATCGGTGTACTCATGATACCTGAGCAAACCGTATTAACTCGAATCCCCGCCTTGCAATAATCCAAAGCAGCAGCTTTGCTCATGCCAACAATGGCATGCTTGGAAGCGACATAAGCGATTGCCCTCTCAGTCCCAACAAGTCCAGCGCCCGAGGAAGTATTTGCAATGGCTCCACCGCCTTGTTTGAGCATGGCGGGAATTTCATATTTCATACACAGGAAGATACCCTTAACATTGATCTCCATGACCTTGTCAAACGCGTCTTCAGGGAAGTCTTCCACAAGCGCTTTCGGTCCAGAGATGCCGGCGTTATTATGGGCATAATCCAACCGACCATATTTCTCAACTGCAAATTCAACCATCGCCTTAACATCGGAGGCTTTGGTGACATCAGTCTTGACAAAACTGGCTTCACCACCTGCTTTGCGAATCAGATCGACCGTGGCTTGTCCATCTTCAACGGAGATATCTGCAACCACTACCTTAGCTCCTACTTCTGCGAAAAGAATTGCTGAGGCGCGTCCAAGTCCTGATCCCGCACCAGTGACTACCGCTACTTTTCCGTTCATATCAAACGTCATTTCAAACCTCCATTTATTATTGTTATGATAAAACCTTACTGTCCCGCGGATAGTAAGTGGATCGAACCCTCAAAAACTGTGTTTCTTGTCTTCAATTTGAAACGGAATGCATTTTAAATGACCAAATGTCTATTCATTTCATTAGTACTGAGTGAGACAGAAACCGTTTGTGTTAATCCAGCCATTTAACTCTTGTTTTGCTTCAAGATCGTCTCGTTTAAAATCACTTATACAACTTCTTAGTTCGTAAAAATAAAGATACTTGCTTAGAGTTTTTCTGCCGCTCAAATAGTTAACTTATTAATGTACATATATCACTAGCCAGCAGCCTTCACATCGAAAACCCAAGAGAATTGTCAATTTATCTTCTCCCGTGAATAGACATCAAGATTACGATAGCATATTCGCCTATGGATAATGAACAGGTAAAAACCTGGTTCTTACCCAGGTGATTACTTGGGTTACTTGTTAATTTCCACTAATTTTCATAGGGGCTCCCTGCCAGCTCCTTTATGTGTTAGTTAAGGAGCAGGGAGGTAAATGCGAGTGGAATTATGTATATGAAGTTTACTGATAGCGCTGTGAATGAACAACGAACTAGAGATGAGTCGATCGGCTTCTCATCTCTAGCAGATCGTTTTACTAGGATATTTGTCTATTGGTAAAAGTTAGGGGGATGTAAAGACACTTAATATTGCGACAATTTAATTGTCTTGGCTACTGTACCACTAGCTTCTGTCAACTACCCAGATTCCTATTTTTTTATGAGCCCTTCGATCAGAACTGCGAACTGACCAACAGTTAGAGCTTTCCTGGAGTCACTGCCTGAAATTTCGACATCAAACTCGTTTTCTAATACTGCGGTTAGCTCAATAATGTCGATTGATTTTGCATATAGGTCTTCAAGTAAACGAGTTTCCGGTTTAACTTCTCCGGATTCTTTTCTAAACACTTGTGCTACCACACGCTCAACTCGTTCCTCAACCGTTTGATCATTTAGTGCCATATCTATACTCCTTATTTCTTTGGTTTATATTTCATGCTTACATGAGGCATCCTTGATAGACAGCCTCATCATGCTCAATATATCGAAAGTACCATCAATTTCCAGGAAGAGCAAAAAAGTGCTGCTCCCAATCTATAGTGTTAACCACCTTTTCAACGCAAAAACAATCATACATTCATTCCATGTCCATCGCTTCCCATGTTATGGGTTTTATGAGCCATTAACGATGAGCCTTTAGAATAAATGTCTTTGCTCTTTCAAAAAGCTTGCGCTCGTACAACCACCATCGCCGTTGCCCCAACGATGTCTTGC